>NZ_JABWQX020000003.1 GCF_014268655.2 Pseudomonas marvdashtae | reverse complement strand
GCCTGAGCCGGGGTTCTTTTATTTCAACATGCAAAACGGGCAAAGGTTCAACCGTTCTGGCGAATCCCGGCCACCATCCAGGGCTGGTCATCGCCCTGGGCGCGTTCCATGTTCCAGCTTTCGCTGAACGCTTCGCCTTTGTCGAAGCGAGAATCCTTCGACAAACCGCTGAAGGTCAGGGTGGCGATGGTCTTGTCGGCGCGATCATCGACGCCGTCCAGTTGCACCTGCAGATTGTCGATATAGGTGGACTGGAAGCCATCACCCAGCTCGGCACGTTCGCGCTTAAGGAACTCCAGCAGTTGCGGGGTCACGAACTCGGCAATTTTGTCCATTTCGTTCGCGTCCCAATGTTGCTGCAGGGACATGAAGTGGCTACGCGCCGCTTCGATGAAACGTTCTTCGTTGAACCAGGCCGGCGCATTGATGACCGGACGAGCGGCCACAGGCGCTGCCGAACCACCGAAAATCGAACCGCTGGCTGGTGGCTGGTTGAACACCTCACGCTGCATTGGCGCGTGGCCGGCTGGAGCCAGTTGCTCTTGCTGCTTGCGACGACGAGCGGCAATGAAGCGGAAGACCAGGAAGGCGATGACCGCCATGATCAGGATGTCGAAGATCTGCATGCCTTGGAAGCCGTCACCCATGAACATGGAGGCGAGCAGGCCACCGGCGGCGATACCGGCCAAGGGGCCGAGCCAGCGCGACGCGCCGCTGGCCTTGGTGGCAGCGCCTGCGGCACCGGCCGCGCCTGCGGTGGCGGCAGTGGACCCGGCCGCAGAGGACGGCGCCATCTGGCTGGTCTGGTGAGTCGGGGCCGCGCCCGAACTTTTACCACCGCCAAAACGCTTGGCGGCATTGGCGTCGATTGCCATCGTCAGGCCGATGCACAGCGCCATGGCGATGCTAAGAAAACGTTTCATATAAAGGCATTCCCATTTGTGAGTAGCACGCGGCCCATGTTGCACAGGTGAGCTGTTGCTGGCTAGCGGCAGAGTGTTTCGGGCTTTTGCATGACAGCCGAGGTTCAGGTTCGGCTGTGCAAGAAGGCTTGTTCGCTTTGGGCTGTAGGAAAGGTAAACAAGTTCTATCGGAAAGCTCAGTGGATCACCTATGGGGGGCGAGCCTTCGCTCCCATAGGGTCCCTGCGAATCTTAGATTGCTTCCAGCTTGGCATACCCCAGCATCAGCCATTTGCTGCCTTCGCTGAAGTTGACCTGGACCCGAGCCTGGGCTCCAGCGCCTTCGAAATTGAGGATCACGCCGTCGCCAAATACCGAATGGCGCACAGCCTGGCCGAGGCTGAAGCCGGTTTCCGGTATATCGCTGCCGCCAAACAGGCTGCTGGTGCCTTGCTGCTGGCTGCCGCCGAACGGACGGCTGACGCTGTTGGAAAGTCGCACTTCCTGGATGAGACCCTTCGGCACTTCGCGTACGAAACGAGACACCTTGTTGTAGGTCTCGCTGCCATACAAACGACGGGTTTCAGCATAAGTCAGCACCAGGTTCTGCATGGCCCGGGTGATGCCGACGTAGGCCAGGCGCCGCTCTTCTTCCAGGCGGCCCGGTTCTTCCAGACTCATCTTGTGAGGAAACAAGCCTTCCTCCATGCCCACCAGGAATACGTACGGGAACTCCAAGCCCTTGGCGCTGTGGAGGGTCATCAATTGGATGCTGTCCTCGTGCTCATCGGCCTGGGTGTCGCCGGCCTCCAGGGACGCATGCCCCAGGAACGCCGACAAGGGGGACAAGTCCCCATCTTCGTCCGTGGTTTCGAAGTTGCGCGCAGCGCTGACCAGTTCCTCAAGGTTTTCCACCCGGGCCTGGCCTTTCTCGCCCTTTTCCGCTTCGTGGTAGGCAATCAGGCCAGACTGCTCGATGACGGTCTGGGTCATCAAGTGCAGGGGCATTTCGGCGCATTTGGCAGCCAGGTCTTCTATCAGATCGATAAACGCCTTCAGCGCCCCGGCTGCGCGGCCGGTTACGCCTTTGTTGTCGACTAACTGGCGCATGGCTTCCCACATCGACACATGGCTGTGGCGGGCATGGTCGCGAATCGCTTCGACGGTTTTCTCGCCAATGCCCCGCGTTGGCACGTTGATCACCCGCTCCAGGGCGGCATCGTTGCCGCGCCCTTCGATCAGGCGCAGGTAGGCCATGGCGTTCTTGATCTCCGCGCGCTCGAAGAAGCGTTGGCCACCGTAGATCCGGTATGGGATCCGTTCGCGCAACAAGGCTTCTTCCAAGACCCGCGACTGCGCGTTGGAGCGATACAGGATGGCGATATCGCTGCGGGCCAGGCCGGTCTTCAACGCGCTTTCGATGGTTTCCACTACATAGCGGGCTTCATCGTGTTCATTGAATGCGGCGTAGAGATTGATCGCCTCGCCTTCGCTGCCGTCAGTCCACAGCTCTTTGCCCAGGCGGCCGGTATTGTTGGCGATGAGAGCGTTGGCGGCCTTGAGGATACCGGCGGTGGAGCGGTAGTTCTGTTCCAGGCGGATGACTTCGGCGTCCGGAAAGTCCGCCGAATACTGATGAATATTTTCGATTTTGGCACCGCGCCAGCCGTAGATCGACTGGTCGTCGTCGCCTACGACCATCAGGCTGTCGCCGCCCTTGGCAAGCAGGCGCAGCCAAGCGTACTGAACGGCGTTGGTGTCCTGGAATTCGTCCACCAGGACATGCCGGAAGCGTTTCTGATAGTGCGCCAGCAGGCCCGGATGGTCGCGCCACAGGTCCAGCGCCCGCAGCAGCAGCTCCGAAAAGTCGATGACCCCGGCACGTTGGCATGCTGCTTCGTAGGCTTCGTAGATGCTGCGCATGGTCGCCAGGAACAAGTCGCCACTGGCCTGGATGTGTTGCGGGCGCAGGCCTTCGTCTTTCTGGCCGTTGATGAACCACTGGGCCTGACGGGCGGGCCAGCGTTGTTCGTCCAGGCCCAGTTCGCGGATGACGCGCTTGACCAACCGCTGCTGATCGTCGCTGTCGAGGATCTGGAAGGTCTGGCTCAGGCCGGCCTCCTGCCAATGGGCACGCAACAGGCGGTGCGCCAGGCCGTGGAACGTACCGACCCACATGCCAGCCGGATTGAGGCCCATCAACTGTTCGATGCGATGACGCATCTCGGCAGCGGCCTTGTTGGTAAAAGTCACTGACAGAATCGAATGGGGCGAGGCGTTCTCGACCTGGATCAACCAGGCGATACGGTGCACCAGCACTCGGGTCTTGCCGGAGCCGGCACCGGCCAGGACCAATTGACGGCCCACGGAGGCAGCAACTGCCTGGCGTTGGGCATCGTTTAGGGAGTTCAACAGAAGGGAGAGATCATCGCGCATCGAAGCATTCTAGGGTGCGGCGTCACCCCGGGCAAACCGAGCTTCGCATCAGCCGATAAAAGACCGTTTGGTGATGACCGGCTGGTCAGCGCCTACAAGCCTTTGCGGGTCGGGCTTGACGCGACTGGCACTCAATGAAATGGCAGTTTTTTCGGCATTTTTATGAGCGAGAGCAGTGTGGGATGCCCTTTGGCTTGTGTATGCTCGGGGCTCGTTTCGGATGCACCATGCATCCTTGAATAAGAACAAGAACATCACCTATGACCTTCAATTCCGATCTGGCGGGCCCTTGTGTGGATCCGCGGATCATCTGCAAGCAGTACGCCACGGAAATGGCGGTCGAACGCACAAGGTTGTTATATCAGGGCTCGCTGCTGCCCACCCTCTTCATGCTGATCAACGGGCTGGTCTGCGCCGCGCTGTTGTGGGAGCCGTCGCGTTATTTCCTGGTGAGTGTGTGGCTGGTCTGGCTGCTGTCACTGGTGGCGCTGCGGGTGATTCAGGTGGCCGCTTTTGATTCGGCGATGCCCAGCCGCCAGGCGCACCCGGTCTGGTTGCGTATGTTTTTGTTGGGCTCAGCCATGACCGGTCTGACGTTGGCGGCTGCCGGCATTGCCCTGGTGCCGGCCGACAGCTTTCAGCAACAGGCATGGGTGTTTGGGCTGATCGGCGCAGCCACCCTCTCGGCCAGCGTCGCTTATGCCGTGAGCCTTCCGGCATTTCTATCCTTTACGCTGCCCTGTCTGCTACCGGCCATCGGTTATCTTTTCTGGGGTGGCGATGAGCATCAGCGCGGGTGGGGTTGGCTCGGGCTGATTGTGCTGGTGTCGCTCAGCGTGGTGGCCTGGCAGGTCAACCGGGTGATACGAAATGGAATGTTGCGACGCTTCCAGAATCAGGCACTGATCGAGCACCTGCAGCAGACGCAAGCCCGTAGTTCGCAGCTTAACGAGGCGTTGGGCAGGGAAGTCGAACAACGCCGTTCCGCCGAGGCCCAGCTGCGTACGGCGCAGGTTGGGCTGGAGGCGCGGGTCGAGCAGCGCAGCCTTGAGCTGGAGGCGGCCAGCCAAGCCCTGAGTAAAAGTGAAGCGCGTCTGGCGCTGGCCCTAAAGGCAAGCGAGCTGGGGTTGTGGGATTGGAACCTGCAGACCGATGAAGTCCATCACACCCAACTCAAGGAGCTGTTTGGCCTGGAGCCCGAATACATTACTGCCATGCTCAGTCACCTCACTCCGCGCCTGCATCCTCAGGATCTCCCGGCGCTCAAGCGCGCCCTGATCGAGCATCTCAAAGGGCGCAGCGAGGATTATCAGATCGAATACCGAGTGCGCCATGGGGACGGTCATTGGGTCTGGATCGAAGATCGCGGCCGGGCGGTGGAGCGCAGCGCGAGTGGTCGGGTGCTGCGCATGGTCGGCACCCGGCGAAACATCAGCGCCAGCAAAGAGCTTGAACAACAGCGGCAACTGGCGGCCACGGTATTTGAGGCCGCCAGTGAAGGTATCGTGATTTTCGACCCCAACTACGCGTTGCTTGCGGCCAATCAGGCGTTCACGCGGGTGACGGGCTTCAATATCGCCGACATGCTGGGTTGCAATGTGGTTGATTTGCCGTGCAGTCGCGACGCGCGCCGGCACTATCCGATCATCCGCCAGGCCTTGAAGCAGCACGGCACTTGGCAAGGCGAACTGGTGGAAGCGCGCGCCAACGGCGAGCTCTACCCGCAGTGGCTGCAATTGAACGTTGTGCGAGACCTTCGGGGAAATGTCAGCCATATAGTGGGCTTCTTCGCTGATCTTTCGGCTCGACGCGAGTCCGAAGAGCGGATGCGTTATCTCACCCATTACGATGAGCTGACCGGGTTGGCGAACCGCTCGCTGTTCCGCGAGCGCCTGAACGAAGCCCACCAGCGAGTGCGCCAGGGCGGGCGGCGGAGCCTGGCGTTGCTGCATATCAACCTGGACCGTTTCAAGCTGCTCAACGACAGCCTTGGTCATGACATCGCCGACCAATTACTGCAGAAAATGGCCCGGCGCTTGATCAATGCATTGCCCGAAGCCGACACCATCGCCCGATTGTCCGGCGACGAGTTCGCGGTACTGTTCGACGCCTATGGCAACCTTTCGAGTCTCGCCCGGGTGGCGACCCGGCTGGCGGCCAAGCTGCGCGTGCCGCTGACCGTCGATGGCCACGAGCTGGTGATCAGCGCATCCATCGGCATCAGCCTGTTGCCTGACAATGCGCGGGAAGTTTCCACACTGGTCAGCCAGGCAAACATAGCCATGCAACATGCCAAGCACCTGGGTGGTAATAACTTTCAGTTTTACACCGATAGTTTGCAGGCCAGCACGCTGGAGCGGCTGCAACTGGAAAACCAGTTGCGCAAGGCTCTCGAAGAAAAACAGCTGAAGGTCTTCTATCAGCCCAAGCTGTGCCTGGCGACTGGTCGCCTGAACGGCGCCGAGGCGTTGGTGCGCTGGGACCATCCAACCATGGGTCAAGTCCCACCGGGAGATTTCATTGGCTTGGCTGAAGAGACCGGGCTAATCGGGTCGATTGGTGAGTTCGTGTTGCGCCAGGCCTGTTGGCAGGCATGCGAATGGCAGCGCCAAGGGCTTGCGCCGATCAGGATGTCGGTCAATCTGTCGGTGCACCAATTGCGCCAGGGAAAGCTTGTCAGCCTGGTGCGGCAAGTGCTGGAAGAAACCGGCCTGGAGCCCCAGCACCTGGAGTTGGAGTTGACCGAGAGCCAGTTGCTCGACAGCGTCGAACATATCATTGCCACCTTCCAGCAGCTGCGCGACCTTGGGGTCAAGCTGGCGATCGACGATTTCGGTACCGGCTACTCATCCCTGAGCTACCTCAAGCGCATTCCGGTGGATTACGTGAAGATCGACCAAGCCTTCATTCGTGGGCTAGGGGAGGGTGGAGAAGACGCGGCGATTACACGAGCGATCATTGCAATGGCCCATGGGTTGTCGCTCAAGGTAGTCGCCGAAGGCGTAGAGCGGCAGGAGCAGCTCGACTTCTTGAGAAGTGAGCGCTGCGATGAAGTGCAAGGGTATCTGATCAGCCGCCCCGTGGAAGCCGAGGGGTTGGCTGGGTTGTTACGAGCGCAACACTTGGTTTGAATTAAGTTATTCATGACGGTAACTTCCCGCCGGACGAAGGAATCGTCTGGCGGGAAGTTATGTACGGGTGATTGCTTAGTCGGTAATCAGAATTTTATCGATGTGCTTCACTAGTTCGCCGTTGAAATAGATGTTGACGCCAGTGACGTTGGATGCACCCAGTTCTTTGTATTCGACTTGCTTGTCAGTTACAACTTGCAGCGAGGTTTCGCCGGAGCCTTCCAGACTTAAGTCCAGATTCAGATTCAAGGACTTGTCCTGCTGTTCGCTTCGTTTCAGCGTCGGGATAACGCCGGCATGTGGCACGGTTACGGTGCCGCAGGTACGGAACGACGCAGCGCCTGGCATGCGATCAATTTGTGCGGTCCAATTTTTAGTATTAATAGTAGGTTTAGTAGGTTTAGTAGGTTTAGTATTCATAGTAACTCCTGTAATTAAGTTGATTGCGTCCTGCGGGAATCAATATATACAGTTTGATCTGGGTGTGGGTGAGTGATTAAGGTTTAGGTTGTAACGAGAGGTTGTTGCTTAGAGCATGTAAAAGAACGCCCTGGAGTTGCTGGCTTATTAGCCCGGGTGCGGACTTCTAGATAGCTACCCAGTTGCCAGCCATTAAAGAAATGGTCTTTTCGAAGTTGAAGGCTCAGGTTGCGCCTGAACCCCGCAGGTTTGCAGCGCTGGCGGTTGTGCTACCGCACAAGCTGCTACATCTGACGATCCTCTGCCAAAACAAGGGGCCGCGAGACAATCCAGTTACGTATTGGACAGGCAAAAGGCCAATTCTTGTAGTATAACTACAAGCTTGCTACATCCCGGCACCCGCCCATAACAAGAGTCCAGCCCCTTGAACCTGTTGCAACACATCGCCCAATCACGCCACCTGCTGCGCAAGTCGGAGCTGAAAGTCGCTGATCACGTACTGCTTGATCCGGCGGCCGTGATGCACAGTTCCATGGCTGATCTTGCCCACAGCGTCGGTATCAGCGAACCGACCATCGTGCGTTTTTGCCGGGCCATCGGTTGTTCGGGTTTCCAGGATCTGAAGCTCAAGTTGGCGCAGAGCCTGGCGGCTGGTGCGAGCTTCGGCCAGTTTGCCATCCATGAAGACGACTCGGTCGCCGACTACAGCCTGAAGATCTTCGACACGACCCTGCACACGTTGATGGAGGTTCGCGAGAAGCTCGACCCGGTGGCGTTGCAAAAAGCCGTGACGGCCATGTCCCAGGCCCAGCGTGTCGAGTTCTACGGTTTTGGCGCTTCCGGTGCGGTGGCCGCCGATGCACAGCACAAGTTCTTCCGTTTGTTGCTCACCGCAGCGGCGTATTCCGACCCGCACATGCAGGCGATGTCAGCGGTCACGTTGAAACCCACCGATGTGGCGATCTGTATTTCCCAATCGGGGCGTTCCAAGGATCTGTTGATTACCGCGAATCTGGTTCGCGAAAGCGGCGCCTCGTTGATCACCCTGTGCCCGAGCCAGACTCCATTGGCTGAGCTGTCGACGGTGAACCTGGCGATCGATGTGCATGAAGACACCGAAATCTATACACCATTGACCTCGCGCATCGCCCATCTGGTGGTTATCGATGTACTGGCAATGGGCGTGGCCATGGCGCGTGGGCCGAGCCTGGTCAATCATCTGAAGAGTGTGAAGCGAAGCCTTCGCAGCTTGCGATTGTCGCCCAAGTCGGTGAAGGCGCTGGACGACTGAGCGCAGATCCTGGAGCCTCGGGTTCATCTGCGCAAATTCATCGTTCTGTAACCCTCGCGCCGCCAAATCGTCATCCCGCGCCGTCATCTTGAAGCTCCCGTATACGTCTTGGGAGTCTCGACATGACCCAGTCCTACGAAGAACGCAGCGCCGTCAAAACCCGTCGACAGCAGGAAGACCAGCGCCGCATGGCGTTCCGTCGTGCCATCGAAGACCGCTATGAACAGCGCCAGCTTCTGGCACAGATCAGCGAATTTCCTGACGCTGCAGAGTTCAATTACTGGCAGGCAACACCGGCGGCTTCCCGTCGAAACGTTCAACCAGGGCGATGATCTGAGCGCGCTCGCCGCGTACGAACGCCAGGAAGGCATGCGCGACGGGTGACAAGCGCTTCGCCCTGGCCTGCACCAGGCACCAGCTGCGGTACAGCGGCAATTCCTCCACCGGCAACTCAATGAGCGCGCCGGACGATAGTTCCCGGCTTACGGCGTGGCGTGTCAACAGCGCCACGCCCAGCCCGGCTACCACGCATTCGCGCTGGGCCTCCGCCGACGCCACTTCCAGCGTCTGGGTGAAATGCACCCGTTTCTCCTTGAAGTATTCCTCGCAGGCCAGCCGCGTGCCGGACCCTGGTTCGCGCAACAGCAGGGTGTAGGGCTCCAGATCCTGCAATCGCAATGAGCCCATATGGCACAGCGGATGGTCGGGCGGCGCCACGGCGACGATTGGATTGTTGAGGAACGGCAGGAATTCCAGCCCCATGTCCTGAGGCACCATGGACATGATCACCAAGTCGTCACGGTTGTCCGAGAGCCGCCGGATGACTTGACCGCGATTGACCACCGTGAGGTTCAGGTTCACCTCGGGATGCTGGCGCTTGAACGCAGCGAACAGGTGCGGGACGAAATACTTGGCGCTGGATTCCACCGCAAGCTTCAATTGGCCCTGCAGCGAACCCTGCATGTCCGAGAGCTGCATGTCGAGGTTTTCCAGGCGCCCGAAAATGTCACGGCTGGCACGTTGCAGGGCTTCGGCGGCCTCGGTCATGTAGAGTTTTTTGCCGACATATTCGAATAACGGCTGGCCAATCAGCTCTTCCAAAGATCGAATCTGTAGGCTAACGGCCGGTTGTGTGAGAGACATTTCGTCGGCCGCACGGCTGTAGGACCTCAGATCGCACACCTCGTTGAAAATTTGCAGTTGACGCAATGTCATACGCATCAATGACTTACGCATTTTCTAGACTCTTTGGTGTGGGGCGGATAACGCAACTATAAGTCTTTGCTTATGCACGACCCAATAATTATTCATTTTTGTTAATCGACGCCCCGGACTAGTGTGGAGCTGCGACCAATTGTTACATCTGGTCACGCATCGGCCTGAACCTCGGGCCGTGGGTATCACCGGCTCAAGGGAACCTCCAATTGATAACAAAGATCCTGATCGCCAACCGTGGTGAGATTGCCGTCCGCATCGTCCGCGCCTGTGCAGAGATGGGCATCCGCTCGGTCGCGGTCTATTCCGACGCCGACCGCCACGCCTTGCATGTCAAACGTGCGGACGAGGCCCACAGCATTGGCGCCGATCCGCTGGCCGGTTATCTCAACCCACGCAAACTGGTGAACCTGGCGGTGGAAACCGGTTGTGATGCGTTGCATCCCGGCTATGGTTTCCTCTCGGAAAACGCCGAGCTGGCAGACATCTGCGCTGAACGTGGTATCAAATTCATTGGCCCGTCCGCGGAAGTCATTCGCCGCATGGGCGACAAGACCGAAGCGCGCCGCAGCATGATCAAGGCTGGTGTGCCGGTCACGCCGGGGACCGAAGGCAACGTAGCGGGCATCGAAGAGGCGCTGACCGAAGGTGATCGGATTGGTTACCCGGTCATGCTCAAGGCCACGTCCGGCGGCGGTGGCCGTGGCATCCGTCGTTGCAACAGTCGTGAAGAACTCGAACAGGCCTTCCCGCGGGTGATTTCCGAAGCCACCAAGGCGTTCGGTTCGGCGGAAGTGTTCCTGGAAAAATGCATCGTCAATCCCAAGCACATCGAAGCGCAGATCCTGGGCGACAGTTTCGGCAACGTCGTGCACCTGTTCGAACGGGACTGCTCGATCCAGCGCCGCAACCAGAAGCTGATCGAAATCGCCCCGAGCCCGCAGCTGACGCCCGAGCAGCGCGCCTACATCGGTGACTTGTCGGTGCGCGCCGCCAAGGCCGTGGGCTACGAGAATGCCGGCACCGTGGAGTTCCTGCTCGCCGAAGGCGAGGTGTACTTCATGGAGATGAACACCCGAGTGCAGGTGGAACACACCATCACTGAAGAAATCACCGGTATCGACATTGTCCGCGAACAGATCCGCATCGCCTCCGGGCTGCCGCTGTCGGTCAAGCAAGAAGACATCCAGCACCGTGGCTTTGCGTTGCAGTTCCGAATCAACGCCGAAGACCCGAAAAACAATTTCCTGCCCAGCTTCGGCAAGATCACCCGTTATTACGCTCCGGGCGGCCCGGGCGTGCGCACCGACACGGCGATCTACACCGGCTACACCATTCCGCCGTTCTACGATTCGATGTGCCTGAAGCTGGTGGTCTGGGCATTGACCTGGGAAGAAGCGATGGACCGTGGCCTGCGAGCCCTGGATGACATGCGCCTGCAGGGGGTCAAGACCACCGCCGCGTATTACCAGGAGATCCTGCGCAATCCGGAATTCCGCAGCGGCCAGTTCAATACCAGCTTCGTTGAAAGCCACCCTGAACTGACCAACTACTCGATCAAGCGCAAACCCGAAGAGCTGGCCCTGGCCATCGCCGCCGCCATTGCCGCCCACGCAGGCCTGTAAGGAATCATGACAATGTCCAAGAAGATCCACGTAACCGACACAATCCTGCGCGACGCCCACCAATCGCTGCTCGCCACCCGCATGCGCACCGAAGACATGCTGCCGATCTGCGACAAGCTCGACAAAGTCGGCTATTGGTCGCTGGAAGTCTGGGGCGGCGCAACCTTTGACGCGTGCGTGCGCTTTTTGAAAGAAGATCCATGGGAGCGCCTGCGCCAACTGCGCGCGGCGCTGCCCAACACTCGCTTGCAAATGCTCCTGCGCGGCCAGAACCTGCTGGGCTACCGTCATTACAGCGATGACGTGGTCAGGGCGTTTGTCGCCAAGGCTGCGGTCAACGGTATCGATGTGTTCCGTATCTTCGACGCGATGAACGACGTGCGTAACCTGCGCGTTGCCATCGAAGCCGTGAAGGCTGCTGGCAAGCATGCTCAGGGCACCATCGCCTACACCACCAGCCCGGTGCACACCATTGAAGCTTTCGTGGCCCAGGCCAAACAGATGGAAGCCATGGGTTGCGATTCGGTGGCGATCAAGGACATGGCCGGCCTGCTTACGCCGTACGCCACTGGCGAGCTGGTGAAAGCGCTGAAGGCCGAGCAATCGCTGCCGGTGTTCATCCACTCCCACGATACCGCCGGCCTGGCCGCGATGTGCCAACTCAAGGCCATCGAAAACGGTGCCGACCACATTGACACCGCGATCTCCAGCTTCGCCTGGGGCACCAGCCATCCGGGCACCGAATCGATGGTCGCGGCCCTTAAAGGCAGTGAATTCGACACCGGCCTGGACCTGGAACTGCTGCAGGAAATTGGCCTGTATTTCTACGCTGTGCGCAAGAAATACCACCAGTTCGAAAGCGAGTTCACTGCGGTGGATACCCGCGTTCAGGTCAACCAAGTGCCGGGCGGCATGATCTCCAACCTCGCCAACCAGCTCAAAGAGCAGGGCGCGTTGAACCGCATGAACGAAGTACTGGCGGAAATCCCGCGTGTGCGTGAAGACCTCGGCTTCCCGCCGCTGGTGACTCCTACCTCGCAGATCGTGGGTACCCAGGCGTTCTTCAACGTGTTGGCCGGTGAGCGCTACAAGACCATCACCAACGAAGTGAAACTCTATCTGCAGGGTGGCTACGGCAAGGCCCCGGGCGCGGTGAACGAGAAGTTGCGTCGCCAGGCCATCGGCAGTGAAGACGTGATCGACGTCCGTCCCGCCGACCTGCTCAAGCCGGAAATGACCCGGCTGCGTGGAGAGATCGGCGCCTTGGCCAAATCCGAGGAAGACGTGCTGACCTATGCGATGTTTCCGGACATCGGTCGCAAATTCCTCGAGGAACGCGATGCCGGCACCCTGACCCCGGAAGTGCTGCTGCCAATTCCTGAGGCAGGCAGCGTGAGCTCCGCGGGTGGTGAAGGTGTGCCGACCGAGTTCGTCATCGATGTTCACGGTGAAACCTATCGCGTGGATATCACTGGCGTGGGCGTCAAGGCTGAAGGCAAGCGTCACTTCTACCTGTCCATCGATGGCATGCCGGAAGAAGTCGTTTTCGAACCGCTCAATGAATTTGTCGGCGGCGGCAGCAGCAAGCGCAAGCAAGCCACTGCGCCGGGCCACGTCAGCACCACCATGCCGGGCAACATCGTCGATGTGCTGGTCAAGGAGGGCGACATGGTGAAGGCCGGCCAGGCTGTGCTGATCACCGAAGCCATGAAGATGGAAACCGAAGTGCAGGCCGCCATCGCCGGCAAGGTCACCGCCATTCATGTGGCCAAGGGCGACCGGGTCAACCCGGGTGAGATCCTGGTCGAGATCGAAGGCTGACAGAACAGCCTCGATACAACGCTTTAACCTCGGGGGGGCATGTGCTCCCCTTTTTTTGCCTGTCAGAACATCATTCTCCACTGGCCCATGAGTGCACCGTTGCGGTTGTCCTGGCCGGTTTCACCGCTGTAGCTCAATCCCAGGGTGTGACGTGGCGAAACAGCCAGGTCCAGCCCGGCTTGCAACAGCAGGCTGTCTCGGTCCAACTCGACACCTTCGATGGTGTAGGAACTGCCCCCATCAGCCAGACGTTGATCGGAGCTGCCCCTGACATCGCCGTAGCGGTGCTTCCAGCCGATGTCCAGGCGCGGCGTCAAGCGTGTGCCGCGATCAAACAGGAAGGGGCGCACGAGGCGCAAGCCCAAATCGCTGCTGTAGTGGTGCTGTGACTGGCCGTTGTACTGCAACGCAGCGTCCCCGCCTTTTTCGGTATAGCCGTCGCGTTGGTAGCGTTGATAGCCAACTTGGGCATAGGGCTCGATATCGAAATGACCTAAAACCCAGTTGTAGCCAACCTGTCCAAAGACCTGCTGCGTAGTGGCATCGTAGCGGCCTTTCAAACGATCCCTGAAACCGTTGAAGGCTACGTGGCGATTGGTGCTGCCGTCATGATTGCCATAGACAGCGCCCAGACGCAGCGCCAGCGGCCCGTCCTGGCGTAAGGCGTATGCGCCTGCGAGCCAACTGTCCAGGGCACCGTCGAACTGATAACTGTCCAGCCGGGTCTGGGTCTTGCTGCCGATGATGCCCAAGCGCCAATCGGAGCTGATCGCCCAGTCGGTTCCCAGCATCAGGCCCTTTGTCGA
The DNA here is from genome assembly GCF_014268655.2 of Pseudomonas marvdashtae. Taxonomy (NCBI): domain Bacteria; kingdom Pseudomonadati; phylum Pseudomonadota; class Gammaproteobacteria; order Pseudomonadales; family Pseudomonadaceae; genus Pseudomonas; species Pseudomonas marvdashtae. The sequence continues at coordinate 173,183 of NZ_JABWQX020000003.1, read as the reverse complement.
ATGCTTGAGGGCAAAGCTGCCCAATTGCTTGGCGAGGCTGCCGCTGTTGCCGATGGCCTGGATCCAGACTTGGCCGTTGTCGTATTCGCCCGACGGGGTGTTCCGGCCCATGGCGGAAAGCATTCCGCTGCTGATCGGTGCGACGCTGCTGAGAGTGGAGTTGCCCAGGTCCGCCGTGTCATAACCGCCCAGCTGGTCAATGGCGTCGGCGGCTGTAGCCATATTGGTGCCGAGTAGGGCGTTGATGGCGGCGTTGGGTTTGGGGGCGGTAGCTACTTTCGGTGGTTCGTTAGGATTTGATGTGGGCTGACTGGTTCGCGGCTCGGTGGCGACGGGGCCTGACTGCTTTGGTTCGACCTGTTTCAGGATACTGCCTAAAGCCGCTTGGCCATTTTCAGAGTCGGTGACTTTCGTAGGCGCCACATCCTTGAGCGTAAGGGTCAGTCCTACTTCTGCACCTGTGGTGTAGTCAGTCGTCGCTGTCACGAGGGCCAATTCGTTGATGACCTTCCCAAATTCACCATCGATTTTGGTTGCTTTTATCACGACGTGTTTACTCTGGCCGACGGACTCGCCCGGCAAGGACGTGATTTTCAACGTCGCATTGCCTAACGTCGCGGTACCGCCAACCTTTATCGTCGCGCTTCCTTTTTCTGCATCGATTCCGTAAACCAGCATCGCGCTTTTGGAAAACTTGAGATCGTTGGTAATCGAAGGGGCGCCGACTTCAGGACCGACCTCCATCAAACCTGCAACGTCCAGTGCGTCGACCGTCCCGTTGCCGCTGAACTTGGCATTTTTCCCTACAAAAACCGGTCCGGCCACCGTGCCTTGGTTAGTGAACTCGCCAAGAACGTGCACCGCACCGCCGATAGCTCCGGTATTAATCAATTTAGCCTTGGAATCAATCAGGCTGTTTCCGCTGAAAACCCTGCTGTTCGACCATTCGCCTGGCTTTACATGCAGATCCTGGAAGTTGCGTGTTTCAGGCGACTCGCCTCCCTTGGCGTTATCCAGCTGCAAGACATTGATACCACCGCCGCCGTCGGTGATCCCGATGAGTTGGCCGCCGCTTTTTAAAATCACCAGATCGTTATCGTCGCCTTTCGACAGGGCTGCTTCTTGGGCTGTGATGACTTTATCGATCTTCTTATCCTTCGAAGTCGCGAACGCCTTGAGACGAGCCTGCATCTGGGCGGTCGTTTCTACGGAGCGGGCTTGATCGGCAACTGACTGAGCCATCGAAACCTCGGCACAGCCAAGCGCCAAGGCGATCGCCAGAGCGAGGTGGTGGGGCAGGTACACGTGTTGGGTAGGCATCGAGTGCGGCCTCTCATGAAATGAGTCCGCACTTTAAAAATTTCATCCAGGAGACGATGCCAGCCATCTTCTCGCCGTTGGCGAGACATGACGATGGAGCCTGTAGGCTTCTCGTGTTGCGATCACCGCATCGCTGCATTGGCATTCTTGAGAATAGGCTTTTCCCTACACAATCCTCGGACCGTTCCGTTTGACTACGTGTGGGCCATCAACTGCGCTTGAGATAAGCCTTCCCATAATGCCGCTCCATCCGCGCCTGGATCAGCTCCAGCGCAATGGACATCAACCAGTAAATGATCGCCGCCGTAGTCAGCATTTCGATATAGCGATAGCTCGAGCGACCGTAGGATTGCGCCAGGAACATCACTTCCCAGACGCCCATCACCGAGATCAATGAAGAGTCCTTGAGCATGGAGATGAACTGGTTGGTGGTCGGCGGGATGATGGTGCGCATGGCCTGGGGCAGGGTGACGCGCCAGAAGATCACGGTTTCGCCCATGCCCAGCGCCAGCGAGGCTTCGCGTTGGCCGTGGGGCACGCCGAGGATGCCGGCGCGGAAGATCTCGCTCAGGTAGGCGCCGTAGTTCAGCGACAGGGCGATGATTCCGGCGGCAATGGCGCCGGGGACCATACCCAGCTGTGGCAGGCCCAGGTAGATCAGCAGGATCTGGATCAGCAGCGGCGTGCCACGAAAGAACGAGGCGTAGAAACTGGCGATGCCGAACGCCACCGCGCTGCTGGACAGCCGCGCCAGGGCGGTGATGAAACCCAGCAGTGAGGAAGCGAAGATCGAGCACACGCATAGGAACAACGTCAGCACCGCGCCCTGCAAGAAGCCATTGGGCGCCAGATGCACGCCCAGCAGGTTCGGCAGTTTGTCGAGGATGATCGAGAACTTCAGGTCGAAGCTCAGGAAGAAACTCGCGAACAGCACTAACATCGCCGCCCAGGTCAGGTACAACCGGGTGCGAAAACCGAAGATTTTTTGCAGGCGTGACTCAGCCACCGGTGGCGGTGGCTGAGGGGGTGGAGAAGAAGTCATTGGCTGATATCGGCGCCGATCCATTTTTGCGAGAGTTTGCTCAAGGTGCCGTCCTGTTTCAACTGAGCGAAGACTTCACGCACTTTGCTGTTCCACTCGGCGTCACCCTTTTCGATAGCGACCGAGTTGGGCTCGGAATACAGCGCCTCGCCCGCCAGTTTGAAACGCTTGTCTTCGGTCAGGCGCGGCTGCGCGGTCACTAGGTTGGTCAGTACTGCATCCAGGCGCACCCCGGCGCCGAGGCCCAGGTCTTGGAACGCTACGTTGTCGGTGTCGTACGGGGCGATCTGCACGTCCTCGAACGGATAGCTCAGTTGGGTATCTTCAGCGCCTTCGATCACCAGGTTCTTGTTCAGGTAGCTTTCGTAGCTGGAGGCGCTGGTGAGGCCGACTTTCTTGCCGCTCAAGTCCTTGGCGCCGTGAATACTGTCGTCCTTGGCGTTGACCACGATCACCGCTGGCGAGGCGTAGTACTGCACGGGAAAATCGAACACTTCGGCGCGCGCCTTGCTCGGCGTCATGGAGCAGATGCAGATGTCATAGCGCCCGCTCCAGCGACCGGCCGCGATCACGTCCCATGAAGGCGTTTCCAGGCGCAGCTTCACGCCCAGTTTTTCAGCGACTGCCTTGGCGACGTCCACGTCAAAACCATCGAGTTGGTTTTGATCGTTGAGGAACGAGAAGGGTGGATAGCTTTCCATCAACACGCCAACCAGTTCTTTTTTCTGTTCGATGCGGTCCAGCGTGGCGCCGGCGAACGCTTGCGAGGAGGCGCCCAGGAGAGTCAGGCCCAGGGCCAGCAACGGTTGTAGTTTCATGTGACGCGCCCTGTTAGAAAAATAAGTTGTAGTTCTCTGAATCGTGCGTATTAAATAGTTATAAGAACAACTCCGGTAGTGAGTATTTTTCATAAGCTTATGAGGGAATCGCATATGGGCGCAGCAACGACAGTCATTCTCGACGGCGGCATGGGCCGTGAACTGCAACGCCGGGGCGCGCCGTTCCGACAGCCCGAGTGGTCGGCCCTGGCCTTGAGCGAAGCGCCCCAGGCGGTAGAAGCCGTGCACGCGGCCTACATTGCCAGCGGCGCCAACGTAATCACCAGCAACAGCTACGCCGTGGTGCCGTTCCACATTGGCGAAGCGCGTTTCGCTGCCGAAGGCCAGGCCTTGGCCGCGCTGGCTGGCGAATTGGCGCAACGGGCGGTACAGGCTTCAGGCAAAGCGGTGCGGGTGGCCGGGTCGCTGCCGCCGCTGTTCGGTTCCTATCGGCCGGATCTGTTCGACGCCTCCCGTGCCAGTGAACTGCTGACGCCCCTGGTGAACGGCCTGGCGCCTCATGTCGATTTGTGGCTGGCCGAGACCCAGAGCTCCACGGTCGAAGCGCGGGCGATTCACGCCGGGCTGCCGAAGGATGGCAAGCCGTTCTGGCTGTCGTTCACCCTCCAAGACGAAGACACTGATGAAGTGCCACGCCTGCGTTCCGGCGAACCGGTGGCGGACGCCGCTGCGGTGGCGGCCGAACTGGGCGTCGAAGTGCTGCTGTTCAACTGCAGCCAACCGGAAGTGATCGGCGCGGCGATCGATGCGGCGCGGGATACCTTCGAACGCCTGGGGGTGAAGATTCACATAGGTGCCTACGCCAACGCCTTCCCGCCGCAGCCGAAGGAAGCGACGGCCAACGACGGGCTCGATCCCCTGCGCGAAGACCTCGATCCGCCCGGCTATCTGCAATGGGCGACTGACTGGCACAAGCGTGGCGCCAGCCATCTGGGCGGCTGCTGCGGGATCGGGCCGGAGCACATCGCGGTGTTGGCGCAAAAGTTGGTTTGAGTTGCCTGGCGGTCGGCAGGTAAAGGAAACAGTGCCGGGTCGACCGCCCATAACACCCCTGCGCCCAACAGCGTGGACATTGGCGGTTACGGTTGCGCCACGCAGCTGTGGCGACGCTATATATATGTATGTCTGCCGCGCCCTTACGACGCGATAGGTTCTGGACTTTCCAACCACAACTTGGACAGTCCAATGCCTTTCGATTCAACAAATGAAACCAGCACGTCGTCGCTACCCAGCGATGTTCGATCCGTCAACGATCAGCAAGCCCTCGCCCAGCCTGACCAGGGCGATGTACAACGTCGCCTATTGGAGCTCCTGGATATCAACCAGGAAAAACTGGTCCGTTTGTTCGCCAAACTCCCAACGTTCGATACGGTGATCAAGAATCTGCTGGTCAGCACCATCAAAGCCGGGATTGCGGCGCAACAATTTCGCGGCTCGCAATTTCCGAACCTGGACCCTGATCACTGCTATGTGAATCACTTTACCGTTGACCCGAACGGTGAGCGTTCACTGACGTCCTCGCTGAGTTTTACTGAGGTGCTATGGGAATGTCTGCTAACGGATAAGCCTCCCATTTTCACCACCGGGGAAGTGGGATTTTTCTCCCGTCCGGATACCGTGGACGAAGTTGACAGTCTGTTTGCGGGCGCGGTGGATGGGCGAATCCTAGGGGCCATGGCGTCTGCCTTTTATATCGCCAACCCCACCACTCAGGACAAAGTGAAGGGTCAGTTCCGTGACGAGCTCAAGCTTTTTCACACCAGCCAACATTGGAACGGCTCGCTGGATTCCACTACGCCTTCGACAATGGAAGCGGCGTTCGCCCATCTGCTTTACCAACGGTTTCAACATCTTTTCGACTTGTACAAAGTCGATCAGCCCCCCTCCTCAGAATTAACCCAAAGTGCGCGAACCCAACGGATCGAGGAAGAACGCCTGCTGGATATCATCACGACGCATCCTGATAAGACAGCAAGAAGCCGATTGATGCGGGCGCCCATCCCACATGTCTATGCCGTCATGCTGGACATGGGAGCCGAGGCATCCCAGACATGGCCCGCGGCAATGGTAATCAAGCGAGTGGACGGGCTGGCGCTGTTTCTTTACTCCCTGGAGGGCGGACTGCAGCGATTCGATTCTTTTCAACAGCTGGTCAATGAAGTGCAGCCTGTCTATGAAGGACGAGTGCACACAATCCGAGATATTTCATCCGAGCTCACCGGGCATGTATTCGATGTCGCGGCACAAGAGCTGCTGGTGGTGCAAAGCGCAGCGCTCGAAAGAGCAGTGAATGCACCGCAAAACGCGACGATTGCTGTAAGAGCGTTTGCAAACAACGTCGAGGTTGCGCTGGTTCTGCCAATGCTGTCGCTGGCCGGTCCGCTGCTTTTTCGCATGGCAACAGCGATCGAAAACAACCGGCCCGATTTCTACAAAACCGCGACACGTTTGGAACGAGCTCATTATCGCCGTTTGGAGGGCAAGGCAATGGACGCGGCCTACCGACTGGGCGGCGGCATTCAGTCGATCGAGCAGTTCGCCCGCCAAAAGATCCGAGCCTATCTTCGGCAAACAGTGCACACCGATATAGATCCCGACCCGGACAAAACAATGATCACGCTTTCTTTCGGGAAAAGCATCGAGCCGAGGAGTTCCCGCACTACCCACTTGACCCAGTTGATGCTCGACAACATCCGTTCGCCTCAGTATCCGAATGCACTGAGGGAGGTATCGAGCGTTTACTTGATCGACGGACATGGCCAACGTATCCGGCACCCGGCCAGCGGTATCCACATTACTTTGGCGGGGGATGAGCTTGCCACGATGGCGACGACGCTCGATGTCGGTGGGAGTTATGAAGTCGTGCTCCGAGACGCACTGAATAAGCCTGGCTACAAAGCGGCGTGGCAGGCAGCGTACCTGGCCAATATAAAGTTCAAGACGTACGAGGCGACGCTCAGAGGCGAAGCGGTGTTCAGGGTCGACGCACTCGATCAGACCCTCAAGCCTGCGAAATCCAGAAAACTGCTCGCTCTCTGGTTGCGGGTCATCGCGGCGTCGCCGTCAGCGGAGGCGCGCCCGCTGGTTTGCGGGCGCCAGGTTCATGTCTACGGTCTTCTGCTGGGAGGAAGCGTGGGTATGGGTGGACAGAACGGGACGATGGGCAACGCGACTAGCATCGACGGCGCACTGATCTTTACCGATCAGCACGGGCCGGTGATCAAGGGGACCGTTGGGGTTTGTTTTCCGGACGCTCCAAAGGGACAAGACCTGCATGAATTCTCTGATTTGAGTGACGGTGTCACAGAGCTGCTGAAACAGGAGGAGTGGCAAACTTATTTCCGTTCGCGCGTTGCCAGTGTCGATCAGGAGGAAATAAAAACGCTGCTAGGCCAGCATCGCAGTCGTCCTCTGGTTCGGGGGGTGCTTATCACCGGTGATTTTCTTGAAACCCATCATTGGGCGCACGTTAACTTTCACAGCGCGTACGCGGATCACCGCTCCACCAGCAACCGGGATATACAGCGTGAAACCGCTTTAAGGGTCGGCATGGCGGTGGTCGAAAGCGTGATGGATGTGGTGGGTTTGCTGTTCACGCCTGGCTTTCGATTGCTCAAGCGTGCAGTGGAGGTTGGCTACCGGACATTCAAGACCGGTATCCCGATGGACCTGAAAACGCTGTTGCGTGTGCATAACGTCGCCACTCGCAAAGGACGACGACCTGTTCACGGCGTCATCCTTCCATTGCGGGACCAACCCGTCCTCAAGGCGTTGGCAGTTCCTCAGAACCAAGGGGAAGTGTTGATGGGGCTGCCGTTGGAGGAGGCGCTTTATCGTCGTTATGCCGTGACGGATGAGTCCTTGATTCGGGGCGTTTCGGCGGACGCCCAAGGTTTTTATCGCCCCACCGTGACCGATAATGTTACCGGTAGCGTCACGCGTCCCGTCTACGTACGGCAACCCGACGGGACGGTTTTCCGGGTTCACGATCACACGCGTTTGAACGCCACCGAAGCCACCCTTGTCGATCCGTTGACGGGCTTGAGCATTCGTACCAGCGGTGTGATGAGGAGTACCGTGGCGCGGATGCCCGATGGGGAATGGCGCGCCGTAGGGTTTGGCCAGGGAGGTGGGAAACGTCCGGGAGAGATGACTTCCCAGCCAGGCCCGTCAAAACCGAAGAGACCTGCCACTTCGTCCCGCGCGGCTTCTGATCTGGTACGCACGCCAGGGGTTTGGGACGAGGAGGTTGTGGACCTGGTCCCGGCAATCATGACTCGCTTGCCGAGTTGGCCGCAGAACCGAAGTTTGCTGATCATGGATGAAATAGCCCCGGAACGTGATTGGTCGGTGCGTTTCTCCCCTGGGCATGCTGAAAGCGTTTATCCGATGAGCGCTCATCCGCATAGAGCACGCACCGATATCGTCTTGAGGCGTGTGGCGCGTAATCATTACAGCCTGATCCTGCCGGATCGTGTCGAAACTTTGGACCCGGACGGCGATTGCTTCTTCAATGCTATCGCCCGAGGTTTGAACGAAGGGCAATCGCAAGAAACTTTCTCCACGCAAGGGTTGCGTGATGCCGCGGCCGACTATATCGACCAGCACCCCGAATTGAGTCCATACCTGCCGGTACCACAGGCCACCACTCAACAAGTCCTGCTCAATAGGGCACCGCCGTTGAAATCCCTGTTGGGCCGAGATGCCTTCGGCTTTTTGACGCGGATCGTTCATGGCGGTCCCAACCCGCATGGGTTGTTTCGACCGACCCTGAACTATCTGAGGCTATATGGAGACCGTGTGAACCGTAGTGTCTTGGCTCAAGCGCAAGACGCTGACTTACCTCCTCAGAGGTTGCAAGCGATGGGTCACTCTCTGTCACCCCGGGCTCCGGGTCCTCTGGATAGAGGGTACGGGCCTTTATTTTCCTCGGATGAAAAACGGTTCTTTCGCCGCTTTCTACAAGATGTTTTGCTGGAGCCCGTCCAGGGCCGTCACATCGATGAATTGCTCGACGACAGCCAATTTGTACTGAGTCATCACCAACTGCATATCATGCTCGAGTATGGCGTCACCTCCTGGGAGTTGGCATGGAATCATCCCGTCTCCAGGGAAGGTTATGTCATGTATGACGAGGCCGTTCACGGACATCTCGACGAGGATGAACTTGAGCAAGTGCTGGAGGGTGCAACGCTGGTGACTCGCAATGATCTGGAGGACTTATCGGCCAACATCAAACGGATTACTGGCCGAGACGTCGACAACGATAAAGCGTTGCTGGGGTTGCTGGTCGAATACAACTCAGCGGATGCAACGAGAGATTTATATCGTAGCGCGCTAAGGCGTTTTCCCGATCTGCAGAGGCGGGCTGGAATTCTCCTCGAATCCCGGATCATTGCCTTTACCTTGGCCGATAAATTGAGCGTAGCTTTATTTGCCAGTTGGTTGCGCAATCCGGCTATAACCGAGGCACGGCTGCGCATGATTGCCGAGTATGCCAATACTCGCTATGACGAGCTGCTGAGTAATAACCACCTCGATATCGATTGGATGCGACCGTTCAGTGATCGCAACCTACAAAACCTTTTCACTCATCAACAAGCGTTAACGGGCCTCTTGAGGTTTCTTGGAGGCGCCCGGAGCGATGCGGGTGATATTGGCATGCCTGCTGTCGCGGGGTTGTTCAGGTCACCCGATCAGGCTGTTTCAAATACCCGAGTCGCGATGTTATTCAATACCCCGGGGCTTTGGGACTCCCTTCAACTTCTCCCGCAAGACATGGCCCGGCAAATCTGGAACGAACTGATCGGGCCGTATTTCAGCGATGCCAATATTCAACGGACACTCAGGCATCCTGGGGCGCTGGGCTCCGGGTTGAATTTTGCGGTTGCGTTAAGGGACAGCCTGGAGCCCGATGAAGCCCGTGTGAATCTCATTGTTCAGGGGTTGTTGAGCATCGGCCAAGGGCGGGCCCAGCAATACCTGTATAACTTTGATTTTCCAACCAACCGCCTGGGTCATAGCCGTCTGGATTTTGCCTTGTATCTGGAAAACTATCTGACAGTGCCGGAATGGGCCTGGCAGTATGCGAGAGAAGGCGTGACGCCGGACTCGCTCAGGCCGTTCGGAGCGATGAAAAGACACGATCCTGGCAAACTACGAACCTTGACCACCCCGGACTAAGTTACCCGACCGGTTTGGCAGGACATTCAAGCTTACGATTTTCGCCGCTTGCGCAGCGATGCCTATATATATGTATGCCATTTGCGTTTCAGCGACGGGATAGGGTCCGGTTTCCTCAATCAAAACCGGACCCTTGAATGTCTACTCTTCCCGAAGATAAGCCGGGCACGCCAGCGAACACGGCTGTAGCCTCTTTTAAGCCCATTACCCTGTTACCCAGCGGCCTGGAATTTCAACCGCACCCGTTTGCCGATCAGTGGCTGCTTGAAAGAGGTCTTGCCGGTGACACCCTGGTTAAGGTCACCTACCAAGAAGTCGATACGGTTGACTCGGCAGCAGAACTAAAAAGCGTTTCGGTGCCTTTGCGCAATGCCGTGACCCAGGGCTTTTCAGTCGCCTATCAAAGCACCGATACGGTCGCCAGCGTTGCGCGCCCGGCCCGCGAAGGCTGGGTTTATCCACACCGAAGCCATTTATCAGTGAACTTCGCGCCGTTGAGCGTCAATGGCCAAGCCCTCTCGCAAAGCCTCCTGGGCGAGTTGAAAGCGGGTATTCCTCACAATTATCGGAGCATTGACCAACCCGCTATTGCCCCAAGCGAGGCTCAAGGCGACCCGCTCAGCCCCAAGGGAAAAGAGCAGGCCAGATTATTGGGTTCGCTGGATACCAACCAGGCGAAACTGGTGCGTCTGTTCGCCGGTCTTCCGACGTTCGACACCGTGCTGAAGCGTTTGCTGGTCGACACCCTCGAAACAAAAATTCTCCCGCGCAAATTACGCGCCGCACGGCCTGAGGAGATTGATCCGGACTTCTGCTATGTGAATCACTTCACGGCTGACTCGAACGGTGGGCGCTCACTGACGACTTCGGAAAGTTTTACCGACGTCCTGTGGCGATGCTTGCAGACGGACACGCCCGAGACCTATACGGGCGGCGGTGTGGATTTCTTCACCCGTCCGGACTCGGTGAAGGAGGCCGACAGCCTGTTTGTCGGCCCGCCGGACGCGCAGGATCTACGCGCGATGGAGACTGTGCTTTACCTCGCCAACCCCACCACGAATGAGCGCATGAAGCGCCAGTTTCACGACGACTTGACCCAGTTTCGCAACCGTCTTTACCGCGAAGCGTCCCTCGAGCTGCCCACCACGGCGGCGGCCTTCGCTCACTTGCTTGCCCTGCGATTCCTGCACTTTTTCGACCTGTATAAAGTTGATCGGGGGCCAGCCACCCCACTCACGCCCAGTGAGCGCATCCAGCAGCAAGATGAAGACCGCCTGGTGGACATCATTACCACCCATCCTTCCAAAGCGGATCGAAGCCGGTTGCTGCGGGCTCCCATTCCCCACGTCTACACCGTGATGCTAGACATGGGCACGGCGGCACCGCAGAAATGGCCCGCCGCGATGGTGATCAAGTTTACTGATCGCCTGACGTTGTTCCTGTACTCCCTGGAAGGTGGGATACAGCGATTCCGTTCGGTACAAGAGCTGATCAGCAATGTGCACCCGACCCATGAAGGGCAGGAGCGCACCATCCTCGATATTTCGTCCGAACTGTCCGGGCATGTGTTTGAGGTGGCGGCGGATGACCTGCTGCAACTGCAAAGCGCCGCCCTGGAAAAGGTCCTGAATGCGCCAGGAAACGAGACGCTCGCGTTGAACGCTTTCGCTCAGCGCGCCGAAAGTGCATTGGGCCTGCCCATGTTGTCACTGGCCGAGCCCCTGGCGGTGCGCCAGCAAACCCTGGTGGAAAACAATCGCCCGGGTTTCTACAAGGCCGCGACCCGGTCCGAGCAAACCCAATATCGTCGTCTGGAAGGGCAGGTATTCAAGGCCGTCTACGCCTTGGGCGGCGGTGTGCAGACGCTGCTGCAGTTCACGCGCCAGCAGATCAGGCAATACCTTGAGCGCACCGTGTATCCAGGCATCGAGCCGGACGCGGACAAAACCGTGGTCACGCTGTTCCAGGGCAATATTGCCCGTCCGAGCCAGTTCCGTACCAGCAGCCTGACGCAGTTGATGCTCGATAACCTGCGCCCGTCTCAATACCCCAACGCGATGAGGGAAGTCCTGCCGGTTTATCTGCTCGATCGACATGGCCAGCGTGTTCGGCACCCGGCCAATGGTTTCTTTATCACCTTGACGGGCAAGCAGCTTGCCGAGATGGCAAGCCATCTTGATGTCGGGGGCCGTTATGAAACCCTGCTGCGCAAGGCGATGAACGAACCTCGATACAAGGCCGCCTGGCAGGCGGCGTATCTGGCTAACTTGCAATTCAAGGGCTACGAGGCTTCGCTCAGGGGCGACAAGGTGTTCAAGACCACCGTGCTCGATAAGGCATTCGACCCACCAAAACCTTGCAAGCGGGTGGCTTTCTGGCTGGACACGGTCTTGCGTTCGCCGACAGCGGCGGGGCGCGCCCGGGTCGATGGGCGCAAGGTCTGCGTCCATGGCTTGGTACTGGGCGGCAGCGTGGGGGCAGGAGGACAGCAAGATGCGCTGAACAACGCGGTCAGCATCGACGGCGTATTGATTTTTTCCGATCAGGACGGCCCGGATATCCACGGCACCGTGGGCGTCTATTTCCCGGACAGCCCCGGTGGTGAAGATTTCCATGAGTTCGCTGACCTGAGCGACGGCATCGCCGGGCTGTTGCCGGAAGAACAGTGGCAGGCGTATTTCCGTTCGCGCATTTCCACGCTCGATCTCGCGCAGATCAAGCGCCTGTTGGGCCAGCAAGGCGGTCGGCCGTTGATTCGTGGGGTGTTGTTGAGCGGCGATCTGTTTGAAAGTCTTCACAAGGCCTATGTCGATTTCCAAAGCGCCTACGCGGATCACCGCTCCAACAGCAACCGGGATATCCGTCATCAAGCCGCGGCGAGGCTGGGGATGATGACCGTCGAGCTCATCGTTGACCTGGCCGGCCTGCTAGTACCGGGTTTCCAAATGCTCTTGCGCGCTATCAAGACCGGCTTGCTGGTGCTCAGGACTGGTGCTGTCCCAACGAACCTGGCCACCCTGGCGTTCGTCGATCGTGTGGCAAACCATGTGCAGAAAGGGCTGGCCGTAGGGGTGAGCGTTCCGGTACGCGGCAAGTCCACTTTCCTGGCGGTGACGGCTCGCCAAAGCCAGGCCGAAGCGTTGGCCGGGCTGCCGCTGGAAGATGCGCTTTATCGCCGTTATGCCGTGACGGACACGTCGTTGCTACGAGGGGTTACACCGGACCTGCAAGGTTTTTATCGCCCTACGATCACTCAAAACGCCACGGGGAGCGTGACCCGCCCAGTGTATGTGCGACAACCCGATGGGACGGTGTTCCGGGTGCATGACCATACGCGGTCGAGGGCCACCGAGGCGACCATCGTCGACCCTGTCACGGGGCTGAGCATCCGCTCCAGTGGTGTGAGCAGAAATACCGTGGCGCGGATGCCCGATGGTGAGTGGCGCTCGGTAGGGCACGGCTGGGGCGGCGGCAAGCGCTCGCGATCGCCGTCCCCCCAACCAGGCTCTTCAAATCCCAAGCAGCCTGCCGCATTGCCTCGTAGCACTTCCAATCTGGTGCGCACGCCAAACGAGTGGGACGTCGAGATCATGGATCTGGTGCCTGCCCTCATCACCCGGCTGCCGAATTGGCCACGCAACCGCAGCTTGTTGATCATCGAGCAAAGACCGGCGCATCAGGACTGGTCAGTGCGCTTTACGCCGGGACAGGTTGAACGGGCTTATCCGGCCATTGATCATCCGCTGAGATCAGACACCGATGTCGTCTTGAGCCGGATCGGTGAGAACCATTACAACCTGATGTTGGGAGAAACTGTCATCAGGTTCGATGCCGATGGTGACTGCTTCTTCAATGCCGTCGCCCGGGGATTGAATGAGGGGCAGGCCCCACAGCGGTTTTCGATGCAGGGGTTGCGCAATGACGTCGCCGATTACATCGACCTGCATCCGGAAGTAAATGATTACTTGGTGGCGCAACCCTCCGGGATTCAGCAGGCACTCTCTGATAATGCACGGACGCTGGCAGACATCATGGACGAGCCGGCAGTGCTCGACCTGACCCACGTCATCTATGGCGGTGCCAATCCACATGGCTTGTTTCGGCCGATCCAGAATTACTTGGACGTGTATGCAAGAGAATCGGGACGTCGGGTATTGGATCAAGCCCAGGCGGCTGACTTGCCGCCGGAGATACTGCAATACATCGGAAACTATTTATCACCGCGCATGCCGGGTCGCTTGATGCTGAGCAGCATTCCGTATTACACGCAAAAAAGTCAGGCCTTGCAGGCATTCTTCGAGGATGTGCTGTTGCAGCCCATCGACCGCCGGCAAATCGCCGAACTGCTCAATAACGAATACCTCATGCTCTCTCAGGACGTGGTGCACATCATGCTTGAATACGGCATTCGGGCCCGTGAGCTGACAGACCATCACCCTCGCAATGGAATGGCCTACGTCAAGTACGATCAGGCCGTGCATGGCGGTCTCACCGATGAGCAGCTCGACGAACAACTCAATGGTGCTCTTTTGGTCGATCGCGACGACCTGAAGGAAGTGGCAGGACGATTCGAGCGTGAGACGGGCGCACGCATCGATGACGATGTCGATCTGATGGATCAGTTCGTGTACTACGACAGGGTCGAGGACCTCACGAATCTGCTCTTGGTGTCCCTTGAACGTTACCCCGTGTTGTTGGCGCGGGCCCGGATACTCCTGCGCAGCCCCGTGATCGCTTCCAATCTGGGCGGCCTGTTTCCGGTGAACGCCCTTGCGGCATGGATACGTAATCCGGCGCTGAACGACGCGCGCCTTCAAATCATTGCCGGCTATACCGGCAGCCGTTATCAAGAGCTGGTGAGAAGGGGCGGCATTGATATCGATTGGATGCGACCATTCAACGATCGCAATCTGCGCGATCTTTTTTTCCATCAGGACGCCTTGGTGAGTTTTTGGGATTTTCTCCAGGGAACTCGGCCCCTCGATGGCAGCAACATGTCGACGGCCATGGGTTTGTTCAACGTTTCAGGGCAGATGGCTTCCAATAGCCGGATCGCGATTTTTTTCGAGACCCCGGACCTGTGGCGATCCATTCAAACCATGCCGGGTATCTCAGCGCATAGCGCCCGGCGAATCTGGGACGATTTGGTCGGGCCACAGTTCAGCGATGAGAATATCCGGCGAACATTGGCGCAGCGTGATTCACTGAGTTCCGAGTCGGCTTTTACCAGCGCGCTGATCGACAGCCTTACGCTCGACGAAGCCCACGCCCATCAGGTCATTCTCGGCACCTATGGTGTGACGCCAAGACAAGTCCTGCGTTTTCTGCGCAGCTTTGATTTTCCAGGGACGACTGCAGACCACAGCCGCCTGACGCTGGCGCTTTACCTGAGTCGTCATGGATCGATACCGGATTGGGCTTGGCAGTATGCCCGAGCGGGGGTGACGCCCGAATCGCTGCGGTCGTTCCTGGCCGCACGCAAAACGTCGATTCCCAAATGATTTGAGTCGTTATGTGGCGAGGGGATTTATCCCCGCTGGGCTGCGCAGCAGCCCCAAAAGGCTGAACACAATTAACCTGATACACCGAGGTGGCAGGTTTTAGGGCTGCTGCGCAGCCCAACGGGGCGGTGCGACGTTTCGCTAAATCCCCTCGCCACAAGGGCAGCCGCCACGGGTAGGTGGCCGGCAGCAGCCCTAGAGCCGGCACTCCACCAAGCCGCGCACCTGCCCGTCCTCGCGCTGGTTCTCTTCGCTCAACCAGCGCTCGAACCCGGCGCCGATGGCGGGCCATTCCGAGTCCAGCATCGAGTACCAGGCCGTGTCGCGGTTCTGGCCCTTGACCACCATGTGCTGGCGGAATACACCCTCGAACGTAAACCCCAGCCGCTCGGCCGCATATTTGGAGCGGGCGTTGGCGTTGTTGCACTTCCATTCCAGGCGGCGATAACCCAGGGCGAACGATTCTTTTGCCAGCAGATAAACGGCTTCAGTGCTTTTCGGCGAGCGCTGCATCGGCGCGCCGAACGTCACGTGGCCGATCTCGATGCGGCCTTGGGCCGGGACGATGGACATGAGACTGAGAATGCCCTGCACCTCGCCGCTGGCACGGTCGATCACGCTGAAGAAATATGGGTCGGAGTTGGCGGCATGGTTGTTCAGCCAGGCGTCGAACGTGACGCGATCCTTGAACGGACCATAGGGCAAGTAATCCCAGAGTTTCGGGTCGGCCCCGGGACCTTCGAGGGCTTGCCACAGGCCGTCGGCATGCCGCGCCGGGTCGAGTTTTTCCAGGCGAATGAAACGCCCTTCGAGCAAATGCGCGGAGGGCGCCGGGGCACCTTTCCAATCAGCGAGTGAAGTCGTCATGAGGCGCTCCTTAAAGGGCTTTGCGAAATTGAATGAAGCCTGGGCGTTCGGCGATGCGCTCGTACAGCTGGATCGCCGTGGCGTTGGTTTCGTGGGTCAACCAGTGCACCTTGCAGCAACCGTCGGCCTTGGCGGTGGCGTAGACGAATTCGATAAGCTGGCGACCCACACCGGTGCCACGGCTCTGTTCCGTCACCAGCAGGTCTTGCAGGTAGCAGGAATTCTCGATGCTCCAGTTCGAGCGGTGATAGATAAAGTGCACCAGGCCCACCGCTGTGTCGCCCTGCCAGGCCAGGGCAGCATGGGTCGGTTCACGCTCATCGAGCAAGCGCTGCCAAGTGCTTTGGCTGACCGCCTCCGGCAGCTCGGTGTTGTAGAACCGCAGGTAGGCTTGCCACAACGGCAGCCAGGCAGCGTGATCGGCGGCGTTGACGAGGCGGGTTTCGGGCTGGCTCATGTTCACTCCTTGGACAATTGTTCAGGTATCAGGTGGGCGAGGGCCCGGTCCTGCGGATCGGGACTGGCGGCGAGCCCGTTGCGTACCCCGGCGACATCCGCGGGGCTGCGGTTCTGGCTGAGCTTGCGCTTGCCTTCCAGACGCTGGATGGGCAGGGCGAAGCCGACGATGGCTTTGAGCATGCTGTCGATGTACTCGGCCGGTGCATCATCGATCTTCCATGGCTGCCCACGACCGGCTTCGTGGCGGTCGGTGAGGGCGCCGACCAGGTTGCGCAGGCGATGAGCATCGCTGAACACCTCGGCCTTGCCGTAGGCGTGTACGGCCACGTAGTTCCAGGTCGGCACGACTTTGCCGTGTTCGGCCTTGCTCGGGTAGAACCCCGGGCTGACATACGCCTCGGCACCGGCGAATATCACCAAGGCTTCGGCGCCGGCTTCGAGGTCGCGCCATTGTCGATTGGCCCGGGCCATGTGCCCATAAAGGCTGCCGTTCGGCCCCTGTCGCGTGTCCAGCAACAACGGCAGATGGCTGGCCTGCAAGCCGTGTTCGCCGTGGGTGACCAATACGGCCAGGCGGCAGTCGCCCATCATCTGGTGCAGTTGGGGCAGGTCTTCGATGGCAAAGGCTTTGGGGTTGTACATGATGATTTTCCTTGGCGAATGCGAGCATCCTAGGCAGGCTATTGGTCTGTTGTAAGAGCCACTTACGACCAATTCGATAGGTCCATTTGCGAGGGCTGTCATGCACAACGCCGCGCCGCCACTGTCGTTCAACCCCGCGGGTATCGAACTGGACCGCCGTCATGGGCTCAGCCGCCAGCTTTACCAGGCGTTGCGTGCCCGAGTGCTGGACGGGCGTCTGGCCAGCGGCACGCGCCTGCCGGCCAGCCGTGACCTGGCGGCCGCCTTGTCGATTTCGCGCAACAGCGTGGTGCGGGCCTATGACCAGCTCTACGCCGAGGGTTTCATCGAAGGGCGGGTTGGTGACGGGACTTACGTGGCGAAACTGTCCACGACGACCTTGCCGCTGAAAAACATATCCACAAAAGTATCCACAGGCTTTTCAACAGGCTTACCCACAGCCTTATCCACAGATTGGCTCGATTTACCTGTGCTTCCATCCAGTAAAGTTATCCACAGCGACGCCTTGAACCGCGTCGAAAACCACCATTTACCCCCGCCACCCAGTGGCCCGCCGCGAGCATTCAGGGTCGGCGTGCCGGCTTTCGATCTGTTCCCTTTTGACGTCTGGGCCAAGCTGAATGCGGCTTTCTGGCGCAAGCCGGATCTGCAACAGCTGTGTTATGGCGATTCCCAAGGGGACGCACGCTTGCGCGGGCTGATCGCCGCTTATTTGCGCAGCTCCCGCGGGCTGCACTGCACGGCTGAGCAAATTGTGATCACCAGCGGCGCGCAGCAGGGCATTAGCCTTTGTGCACAGCTGCTGGTGGACCCGGGCGACGTCGTGGCGGTGGAAAATCCTGGCTATCGCGCGGCGGGGCATGCGTTCGCCGTTGCTGGCGCCGACGTCAGGGGCGTGCCGGTTGATAGCGATGGCTTGGATTGCACGGCGCTCGGTGCGTTGAACCACTGTCGGCTGGCCTACGTCACCCCCTCCCACCAATATCCGACCGGGGTGGTCATGAGCCTGCCACGACGCCTGGAACTGTTGGCCTGGGCCGAGCGCAACGACGGCTGGATCGTCGAGGACGACTACGATGGCGAGTACCGCTACAGCGGCGCGCCCCTGGCGCCCTTGGCGGCGTTGGACGGCCAGGGCCGGGTGCTTTACGTCGGCACGTTCGGCAAAGTCGCGTTCCCGGCCCTGCGCCTGGGCTATCTGGTGCTGCCGCCAGGCCTGGTCAGCGCCTTCGCCCGCCGGCGTGCCGTGGACGTGCGCCACTCCGAAGTCAGCACCCAGGCCGTGATGGCCGAGTTCATGGCCGCCGGGCATTTCCAGCGGCATATCCGCCGTATGCGCAGGGCCGCCCTGGCTCGGCGTGATGCGTTGCTGGCGGGCTGGCCCAAGGCTGTTGCGGGTATGGGGGCCATGCCCACCGTCGTCGCTGGGTTGCATGTCACGGTTGCCGTGGACAGCATCGAGCGTGAGCGTGAGCTGATTGCCCTAGCGACGGACGTGGGGGTCGAAATCAATGGTCTGAGCAGTTATTGGTTGCCCGACACCTCCTCGCAGAGGCGCGCCGGGCTGGTGCTGGGGTTTGCGGCGGTCCCGCCAGCGGCGATTGGCAGTGCGCTGGCGAGCCTGGAGAAGGCCTGGAAAACCTGATGGCCCACAACGGGGATATCAATCGCAGGCCGGGCGTTGGCTCATGACCGTTTCTCCGGGAAAAAGACCTGTATGGCCTGGTCCACGGAGATTTCGCCGCGGTAAAGGTCGATCAACTGACGCTGGCTCAATTCATCCGTAGAGATCTCGGCGAAGCCCGAATCGACTTGTTCCAAGGTTCTGAGGCGCGCCGAAAGGAACGAACGGCCGGTGACCCAAAACGTGGAGTAGTGGAAGTCAGCGAACCAGAGCGTTTTGCCGGTTTTCTTATCCTTGATGTCGTACCTGTCGAGATAGAATTTTTCCGGGATCTTGATGCGGCGTCGGTTGATTCGTTTGGTGACATGGATAAGGTTCCGGTCTTTCAACCAGATCACACCACTCATGGTAGGCGGGCTCTGCTTGATAAGACCCAGGACGGTGTCGTATTCCTCGGCCCACAGTGCTGTCGACTCTTTCTTGAGTGACAATCGCAAGGATTCGGCCGAGCGCTGTTTTTCCTCCGGGAGTTCAACCGTTTCGTTCGTCATGACGCTTTCTGCCTGGTCGAGGGCTTTTCTGATCGCCACCCCGACTGCCTCCATCCGGCTTGCATGCGCGCTCAAGATCATTGCCACGCCAGCAGGCGTGCGTTCTGGCTGCTGCAGGTCTTTTTCGATTTGCGCCTTGAAAGCAGGCAGTCCGTCGATCAGGGCTTGGCCCTTTCGAAGGCTTGTTTCCAAGGGCGGGATCGCCTGCGGTGTGTTGACCGTTACATGCTGGACCCATTCACCTGTTGCCTTGCGGTGGAATGTCGCGATGATTTCACCGGAGAACGGATTCTTCACGTCGACCCAACCCGCTTCTTCGGACGGCCCGGATAAACGAGGCTCACCACTGACGAAGCCCCAAAAGCGGGTCCTGATAAATTGTTTCCTGGGCCCGGGACGTTCTTTATAAGGACCGCCTGAGCGTCGCTGGATGCTGCGCTCATCCAGGGCTTGGGCCAGATGGCTCAACGCTCTTTTCTTGGAATCGCTTATTCGCTGGCGCAGGCGAATGAGTTGCTGTCGATTGACGCTGTCGTTGTATTCGCTGCCCAGATAGTCGAGGTGCTCTTCGATACCGGCGAACTGTTCCGTCAGGCCTGCGAGTACGTCGATCTGTTCGTCCAGCCGGATTACGCTGCGTTCATCCAGCGCGTCGCGCAGGGTTTGGAAAGCCACCATCGCGTTGTCGACCAAGCGGTTGATTTCCAGCCAGCCTTCGGGCATCGTCCCGACGCTTTCAAGGGTCAGGCAGAGGTGGCGAAACAAGTCCAGTTGAAGAAGTCGTAGATCGTCGCTTTGGTACGACGGCATCTTTGCACGATGCTCCCGGACAATCTCGAAGCCTCCGCGTCCTTGTTGCTTGAGCTTGGAGAAGCGCGTTTCCATATACTCAAGGCGCTCAATCATGTCGTCACCGATCCGAATCATGTTGTCGGCGGCGTCGATGTGTTGTTGCTCCAGCGCATTGACCTGAGACAGGCTCATGTCCCTCGTTTGGTCCATGGCGGGGATCAAGCGCTCTCGCAATACGGCCATTTCCGCGAAGGTGAAGTTTATCTGCGCGTTCAAGTAGCCGAGGCATACTCGTGGGGAGTCGGGCCTTGACTGAAAGATCGGCCATTCCATCAATGCGTTCAGAGCCAACTCGTAGTTATCCCGCTGTGCTTCCAAGGTCGACACGTAGACATCACGATAAATTGCTCTGGCATCACCGGAGGCTCGCTCCATCGCCTGAGCATCCATGGTCAGCAACCGCTCGTTGGCCAGTCTCTGGTTTTCGAATCCGTTGAGCTCGGCAAGCAATTGAATGCTTCGCCGCTGAGCGTAGACGTCGGTTTCTCGCCTGACGCGTTTTGATCCACCGCCGCGTAGCCGCAATCGGCTATCGACCCGCCATTGGCCATGGACATCATGGACAAGGGCGGGCCCGGTGCGTGTTTTGTCGATGATGCTGACTTGCTCGGTCTCGACGGCGACCTCAAACCAGTTGTCCGCTATTTTCACGTACCACAGCCCGTCTTTCTGATAGAGGCCCTTGAGCGCACCTTCGCTCATGGGGAGTCCGGGCTCGTCGGGGGCCGCGATGCTGAAGCTATCAAGGAATCGGACGTCCTTTTTGGATACGCCCATCAAGGCGCCACTGGTATGGATAGCGTCGTAATGTTCCAGTGCCACTTCTTTTGGGATAAGCGGCGCGAGTGTATCGATAACCAGTTCGGCTTCCGGTTCCGGTTCGGGCAGGCTGGTCTCCGAGGCGATTTCCGGGGCTTCTGAAGGACGGCTGCGGTTGTTTGCCCTGTTGCGGTCGATGGCGATATTGATGACGCCTAACGCCACGTTGAGCAGCAAGTCGACGAAGATCTCCCACTTCGCTTGGCCCGCGGATGCCTCGTCGTTTTGCGTCAGTTGCTCAAGGTCGGTCATTATTTGCCAGAGCCAGAGCGTGGTGTTCGCGGTCGTACCGAGATAGGGCAACGCCAGGGAGAAAATCAGCCAACCCGCTTGCTTGAAAGACGCCCAGCGGTTCTCGCTATTGGAGACTGATTGACGATCAGCGAGCGTGACCAAGGCGTCGGCATTGGCCTTGAACAGCAGCGGCATAAAGTCGTTCCCCAAGGATTCGTCGCTGAGACTGACGGGGCCGGCGGTGCCCAACGACGCCATGGCGCTTGTCGCAAAATCCACAACGGTCCAAGGCGAGGGCAGGGCGCCCGGAAAAACGTATCGGCTGTAGGTTTCCCGGACACCGTCGGGCAGCCACGCCAACACCGACTGCCGCAAGGAAGCAGTTTGCCTGATGGCATATATCAAGTTGCTGAACGAGGGGAACTGCCAAAGCTGCGGTTCGAGCATCGGACGGTAGAGCAAGCAAGGACCGGCACTTGATGTCTGCGGGCCGATCACGAACATGTTGGCAACGATGTCCTCTGAAAGGCCCAGTTGCAGTTCGGGCACGAACGCCAATTTGCGCAGGACAATGGCTTGACCGTCAGCCTTGCGGTCGGCTTGCGAAGGCTCCACCAGCGCCGCGACATATCGGCAACCACGGTCATCTATATTGCCCAGCCCACGCAGTTTGCCTTCAAGCGCAAGCATGGGCAGTTGTATACGTAACTGTTCGGTATACAGCTTTTCCCGGCGGGTCGACTCTGCCGGATCGTCTAGCAATTTGGCTTTGACCAGCTCTGGATAGACACGGCCGATATCGACTTGGGTGATGAGATTTTCGACATATTCCACCGTTACCCATGCCGGGAGTTCGGTCCCGTCCAGAGCCCTGACGGTTTTGTTGCCCGATGGCATTGCTATCAGGTTCTGCAAGGCCAGATCGACGAGGTTGAACCGGGTCGTGTCCAGCTGGAACGGAACGACAAACGCTCCCCAGACGATGGGGCTCTGTATTTCGATTTCAATGTTTTTCGGGGCCGGCGTCGAAGCAGCGCCATGATCGGCCTGCATCTGGGTCGTCAGGGCGTTGGACGCGTATTTCTTAATGTCAGGGATATCGTCCAGGTAGGTTTTGCCGGCATGCGAACTGCTCAATGCCGAGAGGGCTTTCATGTACTGCGCGAACAGGACCTGATCGGTTTCCGACGCTGTCTTCAGCCACTCAGGTATTTGATGCTGGAACCAACGTTCTCCAGGTCCGGTTTCCATATTGGTCGACGCATCGGCATCGGCGAAGAACTCATACAGCGTGGTGTGCGGGATGCCAAGGATCTGGATTTGCATGGCAATGAGCCCGCAGGCCTTGTTATCGAAAATGCTGCCGCTGGGCTCGTAAAGCCGCCACTGTATTTTCGCGATGCCCTCCGCGTTCCCCATATGGGTTGGAAGGGATTGTCCCAGTGCACGGCGTGAGTCGAATTTCTCGTATCCATTGAGTAACGAGTGCGTGAGGATGACCTCCTTTCTGTCAATCTGGCCGATCAGGACCACCAATGAGTTTTCGTTCACAGGGGTGATCCGTTCGCCATCGACGATCTCGATGTCGACCAGATACGCGTGGCTGTCAAAATTATCCTTGCGGTCTTCTGGGTTGGGGTGGAGAAACAGCTGCCTGGCCATATCGCACTCAGTTGCCGTCCAACCTTCGACCTGCTTGACGTTCCAGAGCTTGCGCAGCGTGGCGGAAAGCTCCCGCCAGCGCGCATCGTAATTGCCAAATGGAGTGTTCCAGTAAGTCAGTTGCTTTTCCTGGGCGGCCGTCGGCATGGCGGGCGTCAATTCGTTGATCAACCGTCCGATCTGGTCGATGCGCACCGGCAAATGCATCTCGGGTGTGGTGAGGGGAAGACGGGTCAGAAAGTGCAGTCCTTCAATCAACAAGGTCGGCAGGCTCGCGTCCGCTCGCTCGGCCAGCAAATCGCTGAGAGATTTATAGCGGGTGGGGAGCTCTACGATTTCGCCATCGACAATGTCCCAGTCCGGTTCGCCGATGACAGTCGTGTAGGGATCCAGGTCCAGAGACGGATACATGTCCCTGAGTGCATCGCGCAGCAGTGCGGCGGCGACTTCCGGGTAGCTGGGGCCCCCAAGCAATTGATTGAGCAGAGCGCCTCTGATGCTTAAGTCAGATATCGAGTCTGTGTCGGTAGGATGAAGCGTCATCTGAGTATCCCTGTCTCGAGAATATGAAAAACCCGAAGCGAATGCTTCGGGCTGTCATGCTAGAGAGGCAGGGGATGGGGAAGGTGGTAACTATTTATATGCGATCGTCCTTGGATTACTGGCCGGATTTGATCCGCGTCCAGGCCCGCGTGCGTGCGCGTTCGGCGTCCCTCGGCAAGGGTTGCAGGGTATAGAGCGTCGCCATGGCGGACTCGGTCGGATACAAGTTGGGGTTGCCGCGGATCGCCGGATCGACCATCTCGGTGGCGTCCTTGTTCGGGTTCGGATAACCAACAAAATCGCTGACCGGTGCAATCACCTGCGGCTGCAGCAAATAGTTGATGAAGGTGTAGGCGTCGTCCGGGTTTTTCGCGCCCTTGGGGATGGCAAGCATGTCGAACCAGATCGGCGCGCCTTCCTTGGGCAGGCGCATGTCCACCGTCACGCCATTCTTGGCTTCCTTGGCGCGGTTGGCCGCCTGGGAGAAGCTGCCGGAATAACCGACCGCGACGCAGATGTCGCCGTTGGCGATATCGGCCATGTATTTGGATGAGTGGAAATAGGTGATGTGCGGGCGAATCTTCATCAATAGCGCTTCGGCCTTGGTGTAGTCCGCCGGCTTCTTGCTGTTGGGATCCAGGCCAAGATGCTGCAAAGCCAGGGGCAGGATTTCCGAAGGCGAATCGAGCAATGCCACGCCGCACTGCTTGAGCTTGCTGATGTTTTCTTCCTTGAAGATCAGGTCCCAGCTGTCCACTGGCGCGTTGTCGCCCAGGGCGGCCTTGACCTTGTCCGGGTTGAAGCCGATCAGGATGGTGCCGTACATGTACGGCACGGCGAACTTGTTGCCCGGATCGTTGGCTTCGATCAGTTTCATCAGCTTGGGATCGAGGTGATTCCAGTTCGGCAACTTGCTGCGATCAAGCGGCTGAAAAACCCCGGCTTCAATCTGCTTGGCCAGGAACACGTTGGACGGCACCACCACGTCATAGCCGGCATTGCCGGTCAGCAGCTTGGCCTCCAAGGCCTCGTTGGTATCGAAGATGTCGTAGACCAGTTTGACTTGAGGGTTCTGCGCCTTGAAATCGTCCAGCGCCTTGGGCGTGATGTAGTCGAACCAGTTATAGACACGCAGGGTGCGCTCCTCGGCCTGCGCCACGCCGCACAGCAGCGCGGCGCACAGGGCTGGAGCGATAAAACGCTTGAGTCTGTTCATGCTGTTATTCCTCATTGGGCGCTTTGGAAACCTTCAAGAACGTTCACGGCATTGATGCCAATTTCTGCCACTGCATACCCGCCTTCCATCACGAACAGGGTTGGCTTGCCAAGCGCTGCGATGCGCTTACCCATCGCCAGGTAGTCCGGGCTGTCGAGCTTGAATTGCGAAATCGGGTCGTCCTTGAAAGTGTCCACGCCCAGGGAGACGACGATGACGTCGGCGTCGTAGCGTTGGAGTTCGCCGCAGGATTGCTCCAGGGCGGCGCTCCACGTGTCCCAGCCTGAGCCTGCGGGCAAAGGATAGTTGAAGTTGAAGCCCTCGCCGGCGGCTTCGCCGCGCTCATCGGCATAGCCGAGGAAGAACGGAAACTCGGCTTCCGGGTGGCCGTGGATCGAGGCAAACAGTACGTCGCTGCGCTCGTAGAAGATCGATTGAGTGCCGTTGCCGTGGTGGTAGTCGACATCGAGGATCGCGACTTTTTTGTGGCCTTGGTCAAGAAACGCCTGGGCAGCGATGGCGGCGTTGTTGAGGTAGCAATAACCGCCCATCAAGTCGCTGGCGGCGTGGTGTCCGGGCGGCCGGCACAACGCAAAGGCGCTGCGCGCACCCCGCTGGATCTCGGCCTGGGCGGTGAGGGCAACTTGCGCGGCGCTGTAGGCGGCTTGCCAGGTCCCGGCGGTAATCGGTGCGCCGCCGTCGAAGCTGTAATAACCGAGCTGGCCGTGCAGGCTGGTCGGGATGACGGGGCGCAGGGTACGGGCCGGCCAGGTATAGGGCAGCAGATCACCGTCGCGTTTGAATTCGGTCCAGCGGTCCCAGGCGCTTTTGAAAAATTCCAGGTACGCCTGGGTATGGATGCGCTGGATTGGCCCGAGGCCGAAATCCTCAGGTGCTCTGACCGGACCCAGGCCTTGGGTCTTGACCCGGTCCAGCACATGGTCGGCCCGGGAGGGCATTTCGAAGCAGGGCATCAATTGCCCATCCATCAACTCGCAGCGTCCATGGTGCAGGTGGTGATCGTCCGAGTAGATCGTCAGCATTTTTATTCTCCGCAAGGCTGATTCGCTTGATCACAGTTTTGCGGCGTATGGGGTTTTGGAGAACGGCAGGGAAGGCCAAAAGGGGATCGAAACGGCCAAAAGGTTTGACCGTAAATCGCCCCTTGTTGGCGCGGGCGTGCGCTGGTTCGGGGCGTGACGTAAAGCTGTTGCTGGAAAACCCGTGGCGAGGGAGCTTGCTCCCGCTGGGTGGCGAAGCCGCCCCAATCAATTCGACGCATTTCTATAGATGGATCGCGTTGGCCGGTTTGCGACGGCTGCGCCGCCGAGCGGGAGCAAGCTCCCTCGCCACGGGGATCGTGTTGAAACCAACGCGGATCACGGCCGGAACTGACTCGGCGCCACGCCGCTCCAGCGTACGAACGCATGGCGAAAACTGGCGGTTTCGCTGAAGCCGAGCAATTCGGCGATCCGATAGATCGGCAGTTGGTCCTCGCAGAGCATCTGCTTGGCTCGCTCGAAGCGCAGCTCATCCAGCAGTTCCTGATAGCTGCAACCCAATTGCTTGAGATGCCGACGCAAGGTGCGCGCCGAACAGTTCATGTGTTCGGCCAAGCCTTCCAGGCCTGGCGCAGCATCCAGCTGTGCGCTGAGCAACTGGCGGATCCGTCCCAGCCAGGCCTGCCGGCCGGTGAACTCGGTGTTCTGGCGGCGGCAGCGTTCCGCCATGGCGTGGTGGGTGATGGGGTCGGCCAATGGCAGCGGTTGTTCCAGCCAAAGGCGATCGAAAGCGAAGGCGTTGTCGATGCTGTCAAAGCGCACCGGGCAATCGAACAGCGCGCCGTAGCGTGCGTGATAGTCCGGTGCCGAGTGCTCGAACCGCGCAGCACGCAAGGGCAGCACGTGGCCGAGCAAGTCGTTGCAGATCACCTTCAGCGAGACCATGCAGAACTCGGCATTGAACACCGCCAGGGCCGGGTTTTCCCGATAGTCACTGGCGCTGAGCCAGATATGTTGGCCGTCATCTTCCAATGCCAGCTCAAACAGTGTTCCCAGTAGCGCTGGGTAACGCAGCGCCAAGCGCAAAGCGTCACCTAAGGTGGCGCTAGTGAGCAGGGCGTACCCGAGCATGCCGTAGGACGAAACGTGCATGTTGAGGCCCAGCTCCAGGCCAATGTCGCGTTTGAGCGCGACGGCGTTGGCGCAGACCTGCATCTCCTGGTTGGTGGTGATGCGCGTATCGGCCCGGCTCAGGTCCGCGGCGCTGATGCCACTGCCGGCCAACAATGCATCGCTGGGCAAGCCTTCGTTCTTGAAGGCGTTGAGCACCAGGGAGACGGCGTTGAGCGTGGTGAGATGGGAATGCAGCATGGTCCGTTTCCAGACTTGGGAGACTGGAAGCGGAGCAAGTTGTATGCCGCTCACTACACGTTGATGCAGGTTCGGATCAGCGCAGTTCGCCACACAGGTCCAGCTCAACCAACCGCCGAACCTCATTCACTGGCAACCCCGCGCCAATCAGCGCGTGCAATTTGCCGAACGCGGCCTCGCGGGTCATGCCGCCACCGGACAGCACGCCAACGCCACGCAAGCGGCTACCCGCTTCGTACACGTCCAGCTCAACGCCACCTTCATGGCATTGAGTGACCGCCACGACCACCACTCCGCTGTCCCGCGCCCGCTCCAGGCTCGCGAGGAAGGCCGGGTTGTCGCTCGGGCCGGTGCCGCTGCCGTAGCACTCCAGCACCAAGCCTTGGATGCCGCTGCCCAGCAGGCCTTCGACAATCTCGGCGCTGATGCCAGGGAACAGCGGCAGCGCCGCGACGTTCGCCAGTTGCTTGGGCTGGTTGTAGTTCAACGGCGCCGGCAGGGAATCGGCCTTGGCACCGCCGCCTTGGCGTTCCAGGTGCTTGAACGGATGACGACCCAAGCTGCGCACTTTCGCGCAACGGGTCGGCGCCAGCAACTCACCGTGGAAATACAGGTGCACGCCTGGCGCCAGGCCCTGGCCGAGGGCGACCAGTGCGCCGCTGAGGTTTTCCCAGGCATCGCTGTCGGTCACGCCGGCGGGCAGCATGGAACCGGTGAAGCACACCCGCGCGTGCAAGCCCAGCAACTGGAAACTCATGGCGGCGGCGCTGTAGGCCAGGGTGTCGGTGCCGTGCAGGATCAAGACGCTGTCGCAGCCTTGCACATCCACGGCATCGACCACTGCTTCGCGTAGTTGCTGCCAGTAGCCCGGGGTCATGTTGGCGCTGTCGATCAGCGGCGACATTTCCCGAAAGCGCCACTGCGGGACGACGAGTTCCGGCTGGCTGTGCAGGTAATCGCGCATCCGCGCTTCGAAACCGGATGCCGGGGCCAGGCCGTGGGCGCTGGCCTGCATGCCGATGGTGCCACCGGTGTAGAGCACCATGACGTGTTGGGCGGCAGGATAAGTCGAGGCATTCATGGGTGTTCTCCGAGGACGAAAACAGCAGCTTCATTTGCTGCTACAACATAAGGCCGAGCATGACGCCGACCTTGTGTTGTGTCACGCCGGGCGCAGGGGATGCGCCCGGTTTTTTTCAAACGGACTGTTGATCAGCGTTGCGCTGCAGCCAGGCTCGCCGGAGCGTTTCCAGATTCGGCGGCAGGTGCCGATGGGGTCGCTGGCCAGGCCTTGCGGTCCAGGTCCAGGTCCGGGAACTTGCTCGAGTCGAACACCGGCACCTTGATGCCAGCCGAACGCTGGTCGTCGTAGTCACGCAAGATGCGCATGCCGACCTTGAACAACAGGAACAGCGCGATCAGGTTCACGAATGCCAGCAGGGTCATGGTGATGTCGGCGAACGCAAACACGGTGCCCAGGTTCTCGATGGCGCCCCAGAAAATCAGCGCCAGGACCAGGGTGCGATACGCCATCAGCGCCTTGCGGTTTTCGCCGAGCATGAAGCGCAGGTTGTTCTCACCCAGATAGTAGTTGTAGAGGATCGAGGTGAACACGAACAACGACAAGGCTACGGAGATGAACACTCGGCCCCAGTCACCGACCACGGCCGCCAGGGAGTTCTGGGTCAGGGCAATGCCGTCGCCTTCGAAGCCCGGTGTGTAGAAACCCGACAGCAGGATCAGCAGCGCGGTGCAGGTGCAGATCACGAAGGTGTCGAGGAACACGCTGAACGCCTGGACCACACCTTGGGCAACCGGGTGTTCGACCGAGGCGACGGCTGCCACGTTAGGGGCGCTGCCCAGGCCGGCTTCGTTGGCGAATACGCCACGCTTGACGCCCATGACGATTGCGCTGCCGATCAGGCCGCCAAAGGCCTGGTCCAGGCCGAAGGCGCTCTTGACGATGGTCGCCAGCATGCCCGGTACATGTTCGAACTGCAGCACGATCACGTAGAGCGTCACCCCGATGTAGGCCAGGGTCTTGACCGGTACCAGCAGGTCGGCAACCTTGGCGATACGCTTGATCCCGCCGATGAATACCAGGCCCAGCAACGCAGCCAGGGCCAGGCCGGTGTAGGTCGTGTCGAAGCCGAAGGCATTGTTCAACGAGTGCGTCACGGCGTGGGCTTGCAGGCCGTTGAAGGCGAAGCCGAAGGTGATCAGCAGCAGGAACGCCATGATCATGCCCAGCCAGCGTTTCTGCAGGCCGTGCTGGATGTAGTAGGACGGGCCGCCACGGTACTGGCCTTCGGAGTCGCAGCGCTTGTAGAGCTGGCCGAGGGAGCACTCGAAGAAGCTGCTGGACATGCCGACCAGCGCAGTCACCCACATCCAGAACACCGCACCCGGGCCACCGAGCGTCACGGCAATGCCGACACCGGCGATGTTGCCCGCGCCGACGCGGCCGGCCAGGCTGAGCATCAAGGCCTGGAACGAACTGAGCTGGTCAGTGCTGCTTTTCAGGCTGTCGCGGAACACCGCGAACATATGAAAGAAATGACGGAACTGGACGAAACGCGAGCGGATCGTGAAGTAGCCACCGAGCCCGACAATGAGCACGATCAGCACTTTCCCTGAGAGGAAGTCGTTGATGACTTCGAGCATGTGTATTCCTCGCTGTTTTTTGTTTAAGCAATGCTGGCCATTTGGAAACATCGTGTTACATCGGTCCGCAGGCGGCTCGACAGGTCAGGCGATGTTTCGTCCCGGTCCACTTCGCGGGTTTGTTATTAGTTCGGTTTTCGCATGTTGTTGAGGCCTCGTTGACGACGACCACTCATGCGAAGAGGGGCGGCACTATACCTATCAGTGCGACGCCCGTCTGCACAGTTGTGGTGCGTGCGACGAAACGGACCTTTGTAGCTCCTGGCCTATCGGTCAGGTTCTTGCGGGAACGAGCCAGCTCGCGGTGGCGGGCGACGCGGGTTACAACGGCAGCGTGTTGTCGTTTATCGCGAGCCGGCTCGGTCCTACAGGTTCTGTCTTGCTTGCAGTCATTTGTTAAAAAAAAGGGCTTGGGGAACGAGTCCCCAAGCCCTCAAAAGGTGAGAGGTGTCTAGTCCCTCGACCTGGTGAGTTGTGGTCGCGTCGATCAAGCTTTCAGCGGGACCAGACGCGGAGCAATCATGTTTTCCGGGCGCAGGATGTCGTCGAGCATGGCGTCGTCGAGCAAACCTTCTTCGCGCACCAGTTCCAGCACGCCACGGCCGCTTTCCAGGGCAACGCGGGCGATGCGAGTGGCGTTTTCATAGCCGATATACGGATTCAGGGCGGTGACCAGGCCGATCGAATGCTCGACCAGTTCACGGCAGCGCGCTTCGTTTGCGGTGATGCCGACGATGCAGTGCTCGCGCAGCATGTCCATGGCCCGTTGCAGCAGGCGGATCGAGTCGAAGATCTTGAAGGCGATCAGCGGTTCCATCACGTTCAGTTGCAGCTGGCCGCCTTCGGCCGCCATGGTCAGCGCGAGGTCGTTGCCGATGATCTGGAACGCCACTTGGTTGACCGCTTCAGGAATCACCGGGTTGACCTTGCCGGGCATGATCGAGCTGCCTGGCTGGCGGGCCGGCAGGTTGATTTCATTGATGCCGGTGCGCGGGCCGCTGGACAGCAGGCGCAAGTCGTTGCAAATCTTCGACAGCTTGACTGCGGTGCGCTTGAGCATGCCGGAGAACAGCACGAAGGCGCCCATGTCAGAGGTGGCTTCGATCAGGTCGGCGGCCGGGACCAACGGCTGGCCACTGATAGTTGCCAGGCGCTGCACGGCAAGGGCCTGGTAGCGTGGGTCAGCGTTGATGCCGGTGCCGATGGCGGTGCCGCCCAGGTTCACTTCGGTGAGCAGTTCAGGCGCCAGGGTTTTCAGGCGCGCCAGGTCTTCGCCCAGGGTGGTGGCGAAGGCGCGGAATTCCTGGCCGAGCGTCATCGGCACGGCGTCTTGCAGTTGGGTGCGGCCCATTTTCAGGACATGGCTGAATTCCTGGCCCTTGGCGGCGAACGCCTGGATCAGGCTGTCGAGGCTGGCCAGCAGCGCGTCATGACCCAGCAGCAGACCCAGGCGGATCGCCGTCGGGTAGGCGTCGTTGGTGGACTGCGCCATGTTCACGTCGTTGTTGGGGTGCAGGTACTGGTACTCGCCTTTCTGGTGACCCATGGCCTCCAGCGCGATGTTGGCGATGACCTCGTTGGCATTCATGTTGGTCGACGTGCCTGCGCCGCCCTGAATCATGTCCACCACGAACTCTTCGTGGAAATCCCCGCGGATCAACCGTGCGCAGGCTTCGCTGATCGCGGCGTGCTTGGCTTCGCTGAGTTGGCCCAGCTCACGGTTGGCGTCAGCGGCGGCTTGCTTGACCATCGCCAGACCGACCACCAGCTTGGGGTAATGCGAGATCGGGACACCGGAGAGACGAAAGTTGTTGATCGCTCGCAGGGTCTGGATGCCGTAATACGCTTGCGCCGGTACTTCGAGTACGCCAAGCAGGTCTTTTTCTGTGCGGAATGATGCAGCGGAGGACATGATGGAAATCATCTCAATAAGGACCCGGTCTGTGCCGGAACGCTGTGAATCCTAGGCTTTCAGGAAAATTTGGGCCAATGCTGTTAAACACTGGCCTATGCATATTCGGCATAATGCGCGTGTGACGCCGACGACTCGGCGAACGTGCGACCTGTTTTGGTGCGTCCTTCGGGAGGGCGATGATGAATCTTGAAAGCAAATGGCTCGAGGACTTCAGTGCCTTGGCCGCGACTCGCAGTTTTTCCCAGGCGGCCGAGCGGCGCTTTGTCACGCAACCGGCTTTCAGTCGGCGGATCCGCAGTCTGGAAGCGGCGCTGGGGCTGACGTTGGTCAACCGCTCCCGTACGCCGATCGAACTGACCGCGGCGGGGCAACTGTTCCTGGTGACGGCGCGCACCGTGGTCGAGCAGTTGGGCGAGGTGCTCAGGCATTTGCACCATCTGGAAGGCGGGCAGGGCGAAGTGATCCAAGTGGCGGCGGCCCATTCCCTGGCGCTGGGTTTCTTCCCACGCTGGATCGCGCAATTGCGCAACGAAGGGATGAACATCGCCACGCGACTGGTCGCGACCAACGTGGGCGATGCCGTGCATGCGTTGCGCGAGGGCGGTTGTGATTTGATGCTGGCTTTCTACGACCCGGATTCGGCGATGCAAATGGACCCGGAGATTTTCCCGTCCCTGCACCTGGGCCAGACCGAGATGCTCCCGGTCTGTGCGGCCGACGCTGACCGCAAGCCGTTATTTGACTTGGAGGGCGAGGCCAGCGTGCCCTTGCTGGCCTACAGTGCCGGGGCATTCCTGGGACGTTCGGTGAATCAATTGTTGCGCCAGCGCGCGTTGCGCTTCACCACGGTCTATGAGACGGCCATGGCCGACAGCTTGAAAAGCATGGCCCTGGAAGGGCTGGGCATCGCCTGGGTGCCGCGGCTCAGCGTACGCGCCGAGCTGGAGCGTGGGGAGCTGGTGATCTGCGGCGGACCACAATGGCATGTGCCGCTCGAGATCCGCCTGTACCGCTGCGCTCTGGTGCGCAAGGCCAATGTACGGTTGTTGTGGCGCAAGCTCGAGAGCGGGGTTGCGCAAGGCGGGACTGGCGCTTGAATCAAGTCCCCCCGCAAGGGTTTTCCATTGACCTCAGGGTCAATAAAACCGCCGTTTAACCACAAATGACAGATGGTCGCGGCAGGGGCTGTTTATCTGCTTCATTGCGGTATACTGCGCGGCCTTTGGCCGGTCCAGATCGGCCATAATTCGTACAACAAGCCACGCTGGTTTTCCCGCGTGGCTTGTTGTTTTTTGACGCGCCTGCGGGCGCCCAGAGAGAAGAGGCACGACGATGAGTGCACTGGTTGGCGTGATCATGGGCTCCAAGTCCGATTGGTCCACCCTTAGCCACACCGCCGATATGCTGGAAAAGCTCGGCATCCCTTACGAGGTGAAAGTGGTGTCCGCCCACCGTACCCCGGACCTGCTGTTCCAGTACGCCGAAGAGGCCGAGTCCCGTGGCATCGAGGTGATCATCGCCGGAGCCGGTGGCGCGGCCCATCTGCCAGGCATGTGTGCGGCCAAGACGCACCTGCCGGTGCTGGGCGTGCCGGTGCAGTCATCGATGCTCTCGGGTGTCGATTCGCTGCTGTCGATCGTACAGATGCCAGCCGGCATCCCGGTCGCTACCCTGGCCATCGGCAAGGCCGGCGCGATCAACGCGGCGCTGCTGTCGGCCAGCATCCTGGGCGCCAAGCATCCACAATTTCATACCGTGCTGAAAAAATTCCGCGCTGAGCAGACAGACAGCGTCCTGGACAATCCAGACCCACGCATTGCCTGAGGTTGTTGACGAAATGAAAATCGGTGTAATCGGTGGCGGCCAGTTGGGTCGCATGTTGGCCTTGGCGGGTACGCCGCTGGGGATGAACTTCGCTTTCCTGGATCCGGCGCCGGACGCCTGCGCCGCTGCCCTGGGTGAACATCTGCGGGCCGATTACGGTGATCAGGATCACCTGCGTCAGTTGGCCGATGAAGTCGACCTGGTGACCTTCGAATTCGAAAGCGTCCCGGCCGAGACCGTTGCCTTCCTGTCCCAGTTCGTCCCGGTCTACCCGAGCGCCGAAGCCCTGCGCATCGCCCGCGATCGCTGGTTCGAAAAGAACATGTTCAAGGACTTGGGCATCCCGACGCCGGCCTTCGCCGATATCCAGTCTCAAGCTGACCTTGAAGCGGCTGTCGCTTCCATCGGCCTGCCAGCCGTGCTCAAGACCCGCACCCTGGGTTACGACGGCAAGGGCCAGAAAGTCTTGCGCAACGCCGAAGACGTCGCCGGCACGTTTGCCGAGCTGGGCAGCGTCGGCTGCCTGCTGGAAGGCTTCGTACCCTTCACCGGCGAAGTCTCGCTGATTGCCGTGCGTGCCCGTGACGGTGAACTGCGCTTCTACCCGCTGGTGCACAACACCCACAAGGACGGCATTCTCAAGCTGTCCGTCGCCAGCACCGACCATCCGCTGCAAGCGTTGGCCGAAGACTACTCCAGCCGAGTGCTCAAGCAGCTCGACTATGTTGGCGTCATGGCGTTCGAGTTCTTCGAAGTGGACGGTGGCCTCAAGGCCAACGAAATCGCTCCGCGTGTGCATAACTCCGGGCATTGGACTACTGAAGGCGCCGAGTGCAGCCAGTTCGAAAATCACCTGCGGGCGGTGGCCGGGCTGCCACTGGGGTCGACGGCCAAGGTCGGTGAGAGCGCAATGCTGAACTTCATCGGCAAAGTGCCGGATACCGAGAAAGTCCTGGCGATTGCCGACTGTCATCTGCACCACTATGGCAAGGCGTTCAAAGTGGGCCGAAAGGTCGGTCACGCCAACCTGCGTTGCGCCGACAGGGCCACGCTGGCCCAGCAGATCATCAAGGTCGAGACGCTGATCGCCGAGCAATAATCCGAAACATTCTTTGAACCATTCGTCGGCCGGCTTCTCTCATGGCAAGGTGCCAAAGTCTGACTAGGCTTTGGCATAGCTATTCAACCAGAGGGAAATGCCATGGGAATCATCGGAACCATCTTAATCGGCTTGATCGTCGGCCTGCTGGCGCGCTTCCTCAAACCGGGCGATGACAGCATGGGCTGGATCATGACCATCCTGCTCGGTATCGGCGGTTCGTTGGCGGCCACTTACGGCGGCCAGGCCTTGGGTATCTATCAGGCGGGCGAAGGCGCTGGTTTCCTCGGTGCCCTGGTGGGCGCGGTGGTATTGCTGGTGATCTACGGCTTGATCAAAAGAAACTGATTAAACCTGATGAAGCCCTCTCTGCGCGGCGCACGGAGAGGGCTAAACTGCCCGGCGTTTCATTCCTCACTCATTGCCGAGCACTTTCATGCGCCGTTTAGTGTTGACCCTTCTTCTACTGGGCAGTGGCCTGGCCCATGCCGCCGAGCTGGCGGAAACCGACTGGCTCGAACTGATGCCAAAGTCCGACCAGAAAGCCCTCGAGGCCATGCCTGAGATCGACCACAACTCCCCCGAAGCCAGCGGCACCTTCACCGAAAAGGGCGGCCTGAAGCAGAGCAAAGGCTTGCCGGCGGTGATGTATTCGGCCAAGACCGTGGCGTCGATGAACGACAAGCACATCCGCCTGGGTGGTTATCCGGTTCCTTTGGAAACTGATGCCAAGGGCCGGAGCACATTGTTTTTCCTGGTGCCTTATCCCGGTGCCTGCATCCACGTCCCGCCACCGCCGCCCAATCAACTGGTGCTGGTGCGCTATCCCAAGGGCCTGAAGCTTGACGATATCTACACGCCACTGTGGGTCACCGGCACGCTGAAAATCGAAAAGGTCGACAACGACCTGGCGAGCGCCGCGTATGCGATGGAGGCGGAGAAGGTGAGGGTGGTAGTGGACGCGGATCTGTAACAGGCGCAAATGCGGCTGGACCCGAATGTGGGAGCGGGCTTGCTCCCACATCTTGGTGTCGAGGGTGGCTAGAGCGGCTTGCTGGCGATGCTCACACCCAGCGTATGACGAGCGTCGGGCAACAGCGTCACCACATCGTCCATCACATTCGCCGTCTCGATGCACAGCATGCGCTGCCAGCCATCATCGGCCATGTCGCTGAAAGCCTTGGCCCGTTCGGTCCACGGGTTCCAGACTACCGCCGAGCGCGAGCCGACGCTGGCCAACTCGATCCGTCGATTCCAATGCGCGTCCACGATGCTCAGCGTCGGTGGCGTATCGAGGTAGATACGGTCCGTTTCGCCGGCAAAATGCAAATCACCGGCCTGGGAGTGGATGTTCCAATCGTCCAGGGTCTCGATATAGCGCAAGCCATCCACACCGTCGACGTGTACGTTACGCACGTCGCTGACAGCGAAATAGCTGTGCAGCGCCTGGCTGAGGCTGACGGTTTCGCTGCCCCGGTTATGGCTGGTGAGGTGGATATGCAGTTGCTCGTCCATCACGATCGTCAGCGTCAGGTCTACGTGGTGGGGCCAGCCCGAGAGGCCGTTTTCCGGGTAGGGCAAGACGAATTCGATCTTCAGGCTTTCGCCCTCGGCCTCGATGCCCTTGAGTTCCCAATCCATCGCTCGCACCAAGCCGTGGGCCGTGGCCGGTTCGTTGCTGACGCGCATCGCCTGGACGCTGTCGGGGTTGCGTGTCAGGTTGCCGAACCATGGCCAGCACACCGGCACGCCGGCGCGGATGCTCTTACCGCTCTTGAACGTGGCCTGGTCGTTGAGCCAGATCAACGGCGGCTGGCCGTCCACTTGATAGCTGAGGACATGCGCGCCTTGCTGGGCCACCAGCAACTCGGCCTGACCGTGGCGGATGCGCCAACCGTTCAGTTCATCCAGTTTGACGGCTTCGACGTTAGGCGTAGGCATCTTGCAAATCTCGTTCAGGAACATGAACTGCAATGGACCGCAAAACGGTCGCCGTGTTTAACGGGCGCGTGGCGGAACCGAGCGGGTGCGACCACTGCCATCAATGGCGACAAATACAAACACCGCTTCGGTGACCTTGCGCCATTCACTGGACAGCGGGTCGTCGCTCCAGACTTCAACCATCATCTGGATCGAGCTGCGACCGATTTCCAGGGCCTGGGTATAGAACGACAACTGCGCGCCGACGGCCACCGGCACCAGGAATGCCATGCGATCAATGGCCACGGTTGCCACGCGTCCGCCGGCCACTTTGCTGGCCATCGCGGTGCCGGCGAGGTCCATCTGGGACACCAGCCAGCCGCCAAAAATATCGCCAAAGCCGTTGGTGTCGCGAGGAAGCGCGGTGATTTGCAGGGCCAGGTCGCCTTGCGGAATCGGATCTTCTTGTTCGAGCTCTATCATGCCGGGGGGCCTCTGACCCGTAACTCTGTCTTGTCTTTCAGGTGAATAGCCGTCTTTGAAAAAAACGATTCAGCCCGAACATGCCACGTTCGTCACGTTTTTCGTAAAGGCGTGCCAAAGGGAAACTCTGCGAAACCGGCTGATTTGACTACATCACCAACGACGTTTTCGCACAGCAACCCCTTACAGAGTGTCGCAAGGTTGCGAGTATATCGGGCGATAGACGTCGAGACGACCACTGGGTTCTGATTTCGACTGTCTATTACGCACCTCTATGTGCTTTTTCGAACAATTTGCTATCGTGCCGGACCTGCCCAGGCTCCCATTGCGCGTTGTCGGGGCCGCAGAACCGACTATAAGAGAAGCCCTTGCCATGACCACTGCGCCTTCGAGCACGGCGACGTCCGCACAACCCGCCCGTCCGCTGACCCGTAATGACTACAAGACCCTGTCGCTTTCTGCCTTGGGCGGTGCGCTGGAGTTCTACGATTTCATCATTTTCGTGTTCTTCGCCACCGTGGTCGGCAAGCTGTTCTTTCCCGCCGAGATGCCCGAATGGCTGCGCCTGATGCAAACGTTTGGCATCTTTGCCGCCGGTTATCTGGCCCGGCCGCTGGGCGGGATCGTCATGGCCCACTTCGGTGACCTGCTGGGCCGCAAGAAAATGTTCACCCTGAGCATTTTCATGATGGCGGTGCCCACCTTGATCATGGGCTTGCTGCCGACATATGCGCAGATCGGCATGTGGGCGCCGATCCTCTTGTTGCTGATGCGGGTGATTCAGGGCGCGGCCATCGGCGGCGAAGTGCCTGGGGCCTGGGTATTCGTTTCCGAGCATGTGCCAGCGCGCCACATCGGCTATGCCTGCGGCACCCTGACCTGTGGCCTGACGGCGGGGATTCTGCTGGGGTCGCTGGTGGCCACCGCCATTAATAGCCTCTATACACCGGTGGAAGTGGCGGATTACGCCTGGCGGATCCCGTTCCTGCTGGGCGGTGTGTTCGGCTTGTTCTCGGTGTATCTGCGCCGCTGGCTCCACGAAACCCCGGTATTCGCCG
Source organism: Pseudomonas marvdashtae (assembly GCF_014268655.2). Lineage (NCBI taxonomy): Bacteria > Pseudomonadati > Pseudomonadota > Gammaproteobacteria > Pseudomonadales > Pseudomonadaceae > Pseudomonas > Pseudomonas marvdashtae. The sequence continues at coordinate 135,494 of NZ_JABWQX020000003.1, read as the reverse complement.
AGCTGCAGCTGCGCAAGGCCCTGGCCGAAGAGGTACCGCTGCGGGCCGTGCTGCGCGACCATCGCGGCGCAATCGCCATTTCGATGCTGCTGACCTGGCTGCTGTCGGCCGGGGTCATCGTCGTCATCCTGATGACGCCGACGGTGCTGCAGACTGTGTATCACTTCAGCCCGACGACGGCATTGCAGGCCAATAGCCTGGCGATTGTGTTCCTGAGTTTCGGTTGCATTGGCGCGGGTGTGCTGGCCGACCGTTTCGGTGCGGGGCGGGTGTTTGTCTTCGGCAGCGGTTTGCTGCTCGTCACGTTCTGGACCTTCTACCACAGCTTGTTCGAGCACCCTGACTGGTTGTTCCCGCTCTACGCCTTGAGCGGTTTGCTGGTGGGCACCATCGGCGCGGTGCCTTACGTCATGGTCAATGCGTTCCCGGCCGTGGTGCGCTTCAGTGGCCTGTCGTTTTCCTACAACCTGGCCTACGCAATCTTCGGCGGATTGACACCGATGATCGTGACCTTGCTGTTGAAAGAGAGCCCGATGGGGCCAGCGTATTACGTGGCGATCATCTGCGGGATCGGGATGGTGGTGGGCGGTTATCTTTGGAAGAAGGGTCGCTAAGGTCGATTGAGTTCAGGGCTTTCGCCAGGCCGAAAGCCTTGCGTCGCATTCGGCAGTGGGGAGGCGCGCTCCGTGTCCTAGCATATTTTCCAGCGCGTTGGCAGCAAGCACTGGAGGGATCACCCCGGTCATGACCATTGAGTCCAGCAGCCACAGCGCTCCATATACTTGTAGGCCATCTCGTTGTGCTTGGCGCCTGAGCTTGCCATCTCCTGTCAGAAGTGGTCTACCCGTATCTTGCGCGAGTAGGTAGCAAGAGACGTCTGCCAGCGAGCTATTGTTGTGCTCGATCTTGAGATTGAAAAGTCGAGCCACCCCAGGACCATCGAAAGACTCGACAATCAACCCAAAGGCAAGTAACTCGTCATGAGAAAAGTCCTCAAGCTCTTGTAGCACGAAGTCTGTGCAGCAAAGTGTGAATGGCAACTTGAACATGTGCTCCAGCAACCCGGCATTTCTGAAATCGATCCAGATATTCGTATCGCTGATGTAGACCAGACTCATGCACTCTCCAGTGAGCCCAGAAAATTGGGGTCAAGCACACTCACTGGTTTTTGTAACAATTCGGCTGCCCGGGATTTGGTCATAAGCCCTTCGGCCAGCCCCCAAAACACTAACGATTCGAAGCGTTGCGGCGGTTTGCATGGCATAGGCTCGGGTTCGTTTTTACGCCATCCATTAGCACTGAACTGAATGGTCAGAGACTTGTAGCCGCCTTCGCTCAAAAGATGAAGATCTTTAAGACGGCGTAGCGCTGCCTGCATAGAAATTCCATAGTCACGCTTGGCAATGAGGAGCTCACGAGGATGGACGCGGGAACGAGGATGGCTACCAAAATCGTTGATGACGCCTTTTGCTGGATATAGGAATGCCCCAGCGAAACGGTGGCAGCAATTTTCCTTGTCCCGCTCGGACATGTCTTCTGGCAATTGCATAACCCAATGGCCAAGCTCATGGGCGGCGGTGAAACGTATTCGCTCACCGGGACGTTCAGCGTTCAGCGCGATTAAGACATGGCGGCCATCAATGGTAGCAGCGCAGGCACCGTCGAAATCGTCTGGCCCATTCAGCATCGCGACCTTGATGCTGTGCTCTTCCATTTGCTCGGTCAGGTTGGAGATGGGGTCGCTGCCAATCCCCCAGAAATTTCGCAATTGCTCGGCCGCCCCTTCTGCTTCGTCTATGCAGGAAACTGTCAGCATTTGTGGTGGAGTGGCAGGTGTTTGGACAGTGGCCGGATCGAAGCAATCTTCCAAAGCGATGTAGCGCTCAAGATGTTCACGCATCTGTTCTTCAATCTGTATCTGGCGGTATTTGGGCATTTTCGCCAGTTTGCGAAATTCCAGCGGAGCAAGCGGGACCAAATCCGCCCGGAAGAAGTATTCAGGACTGATCTGCAATATTTTCGCGATTTTCAACAGGCGAGCCGAGCCGGGGGTAGCCAACCCCTTCTCATATTTGCTGAGTGCTTGCTTAGTAATGTCACCTAGTTGAAGCGCCAAGGCTTCAAGCGACATGCCCCTCAAGACGCGGGCGCGGCGAATTCGTTCATTGATCATGAGTGCCTCTCGTGGTTGACAAGGTTATATTTTGTTGTGAGTTTGTCAACCTTGAGGCTTGGGATTCTTCTATCGGTCGGTTGTTCTGGGAAAAGAGTCAAATGCATCAAGAACCCTCCGGCAATCTCAATACTGGCCTTTCATCCAATTGTCATATTTCAGCAATAGAGTGTTCACAAGGCTTACCGATACTTGGCCGACTTAACACACCCTATCTGCTAGGAGTAAGGCATGAAACTGAAGCGTTTGATGGCGGCAATGACTGTCGTCGCTGCTGGCGTTGCGACTGCCAACGCGGTTGCCGCTGTTGACCCTGCGATCCCGAGCTACACCAAGACCACTGGTGTGTCGGGCAACCTGTCCAGCGTCGGCTCCGATACCCTGGCCAACCTGATGACCTTGTGGGCTGAGAACTACAAGAAAGAATACCCGAACGTAAACATCCAGATTCAGGCCGCCGGTTCCTCCACCGCGCCGCCCGCGCTCACCGAAGGCACCGCCAACCTGGGCCCGATGAGCCGCAAGATGAAGGACAACGAACTGCAGGCCTTCGAAACCAAGTACGGCTACAAGCCTACCGCTATCCCGGTTGCCGTGGACGCCCTGGCCGTATTCGTCCATAAGGACAACCCGATCAAGCACCTGACCATGGCTCAAGTCGATGCCATCTTCTCCTCGACTCGCCTGTGCGGCGCCAAGGCTGACGTCAAGACCTGGGGCGACCTGGGCGTGACCGGCGACCTGGCCAACAAGCCAGTCCAGCTGTTCGGCCGTAACTCGGTGTCCGGCACCTACGGCTACTTCAAGGAAGAAGCACTGTGCAAAGGCGACTATAAGCCTAACGTCAACGAACAGCCGGGTTCGGCTTCGGTTGTGCAGTCGATCAGCAGCTCGCTTAACGGCGTCGGCTACTCGGGCATCGGCTACAAGACGGCTAGCGTGAAAACCGTTGCCTTGGCGAAGAAAGAAGGCGGCGAATTCATCGAAGACACCGAAGAAAACGCCCTGAACGGCAAGTACCCGCTGTCGCGCTTCCTCTACGTCTACGTCAACAAGGCCCCGAACAAGCCTCTGGCCCCGCTGGAAGCTGAGTTCGTGAAGCTGATCCTGTCCAAGCAAGGCCAGGAAGTCGTGGTCAAGGACGGTTACATCCCGCTGCCAGCCAAGGTTGCCGCCAAGGCACTGGCTGACCTGGGCCTGCAAGAAGGCGGCAACGTCGCCAAGCAGTAATACCTGAGCCCGGGCCAACGCCCGGGCTGCTGTGGGAGAGAAGACTACTCCCGCGGCTTAATTTTCCTGTCCGCTGCCAGCGTCTCGTTGGCGGCGGATTTGTTGCGTCACTTCACTGTCATCTTTCTGTCATACAGGATCGCTAGGGTGTGCGCATGAATGATCTGGCCAACTCCACAATGACTACGACTTCCCCTCCCAAGCGCATTGACTTCAATACGCCTGAGCTGCAACGCAAGCGTCGCATCCGCGCGCTCAAGGATCGCCTGACCCGCTGGTACGTACTGGTTGGCGGCCTCGCCGTCCTCGCAGCAATCACCCTGATTTTCTTCTTCCTGGCCTATGTGGTGCTCCCGCTGTTCCAAGGTGCGGACCTCACGGCCAAGGATTCGATCACGCCCGCCTGGATGCAAGACGCCGGCAAGCCGCTGATGATCGCCATCGAAGAGCAGAACCAAGTCGCCATGCGGATTTCCGACAAGGGCCAAGCGCTGTTTTTCGAGCTCGACAACGGTGCCGAACTGCGTCGCGTCGACCTGCCGATCCCGGCCGGCGCCAGCGTGACGTCCATCGGCGAAGACCAGCCCGGCAGCCCGCTGGTAGCGATCGGTCTTTCCAATGGCCAGGCCCTGGTGGTGCGCCACACTTATAAAGTCAGCTATCCCGACGGCAAGAAAACCATTTCGCCCGCCATCGAATACCCTTACGGCGAGACCCCAATCGCCTTGAACGAGCAGGGCGCGCCTCTTGAGCACGTGAGCCTCAACGCCACCGATTCGACGCTGCTGCTGGCAGGCTCCAGCGGCGCGCAACTGTATGTGCTGTCGCTGACCAGCGAAGAAAACATGATGACCGGTGAAATCACCAGCGAGCAGACACGCATCGAGCTGCCGCAGATGACCGAGCCGGTGAAGAACATTTTCGTCGACCCGCGCCAGCAATGGCTGTATGTGATCAACGGACGTGCTCAAGCCGATGTGTTCAGCCTGCGGGACAAGAGCCTCAACGGTCGCTACAAGCTGCTGGAAAACGCCGAAGCCCAGATCACCGCCACTGCTCAACTGGTGGGCGGTATCTCGCTGATCTTCGGGGACTCCAAAGGTGGCTTGGCCCAGTGGTTCATGGCTCGCGATCCGGACGGCGAACAGCGCCTGAAGCAGATCCGTACCTTCCAGATGGGCTCTGCGCCGATCGTTGAAATCAGCGCCGAAGAGCGTCGCAAAGGCTTCGTCGCCCTCGACGCCGCCGGCAAGCTCGGCGTGTTCCACAGCACCGCCCACCGTACCTTGCTGGTAGACCAGGTGGTCGATGGCGAAGGCCTGTTTGGTATGTCGCCGCGTGCAAACCGGTTGATCGTGGAGCAGGGCGGCAAGCTGCAACCGTTGTCGCTTGAGAACCCGCACCCGGAAGTTTCGTGGAGCGCGTTGTGGAGCAAGGTCTGGTACGAAAACTACGACGAACCCAAGTACGTCTGGCAATCGACCGCCGCCAACACCGACTTCGAACCCAAGCTGAGCCTTTCGCCGCTGACCTTCGGTACCCTGAAGGCCGCTTTCTACGCGATGCTGCTGGCCGCGCCGCTGGCGGTTGCCGCCGCGATCTACACCGCCTACTTCATGGCCCCGGGCATGCGCCGCAAGGTCAAGCCAGTGATCGAGCTGATGGAGGCGATGCCGACGGTGATCCTCGGCTTCTTCGCCGGCCTGTTCCTGGCGCCATACGTTGAAGGGCACCTGCCAGGCATCTTCAGCCTGCTGATGTTGCTGCCGATCGGCATCCTGGTCGCCGGTTTTGCTTTCAGCCGCCTGCCGGAATCCATTCGCCTGCGAGTGCCGGACGGCTGGGAAAGCGCCCTGTTGATCCCGGTGATCCTCCTCATCGGCTGGCTCTCGTTGTACATGAGCCCGTACATGGAAGCCTGGTTCTTCGGCGGCGACATGCGCATGTGGATCTCCCATGACCTGGGCATTACCTACGACCAGCGCAACGCCTTGGTGGTTGGCCTGGCGATGGGCTTCGCCGTGATCCCGAACATCTATTCGATCGCCGAAGACGCCGTGTTCAGCGTGCCACGCGGCCTGACCCTGGGCTCCCTGGCCCTCGGTGCCACGCCCTGGCAGACCATGACGCGCGTGGTGATCCTCACCGCCAGCCCGGGCATTTTCTCGGCACTGATGATCGGCATGGGCCGGGCGGTGGGCGAGACGATGATCGTGCTGATGGCCACCGGCAACACGCCGGTCATGGAAATGAACCTGTTCGAAGGCCTGCGCACCCTGGCGGCCAACGTGGCAGTGGAAATGCCTGAATCGGAAGTCGGCGGCAGCCACTACCGCGTGCTGTTCCTGTCGGCCTTGGTGCTGCTGTTGTTCACCTTCGTCATGAACACCCTCGCCGAGCTGATCCGTCAGCGTCTGCGCAAGAAATATTCGTCGCTTTAAGAAAGGTAGAAGTCTGTGAAACAGAACTCCCTGAAAGGATGGTTCAAGAGCGGCGCCCCGGGCGTCTGGATCAGCGGGGGCGCGGTGTCCATCGCGGTCATCATGACCATTGGCCTGCTGGCGGTAATTGCCGTGCGTGGCCTGGGCCACTTCTGGCCGGCGGACCTGATCCACGCCAGCTACACCGTACCGGGCATGCCTGCGCACCTGGTGGTGGGCGAAGTCGTGCAGAAAGAAGAAGTGCCTCGCGAGCGCCTGAAAAGCGCCGGCCTGCCGGTGCCGAACGAAGGCCCTGAGTTCATGACCCGTGAACTGGTGAAGGTCGGCAACCGCGACCTAAACGGCACCGACTTCACCTGGATCGTCGGCGACTGGCTGACCAACCAGACGACGCCGCCGGAGCTGATGGCCCTTGAACGACGTGAGTGGGGCAACTTTTACGGTTACCTCGTCAACGTCAAGGAACAAGGCAAGGTCATCGCCGAGGGCGAGTCCGCGTGGCCGCAGTTGCAAGCGCGTATCCAACGCGTCAACGAACTGGCCGACGAGCTCAAGACCCTGGAAAAATCCGACATCGGCGCGATCAACGCCGGCCTCGAGCGCATTCGCCTGCACGGTCGCAAACTGGAGCTGGAGGGCAAGCTCGACGCCACCGCACAAGCCGATCTGGAAAGCGAGCGCGCCGAACTCAACGCCCGCTACAAGGACATCGAAGCGCGCCTGGCCGACCTGCACGCGCAGTTCAATCGCGACAGCCTGACGGCCCGCGATGCCAACGGCAAGGAAGTGGAGATCGAAATCGGCAAAGTGGTGCACGCCTACCAGCCAAATGGCATGGGCACGTTCACCAAGATCGGTTTCTACTTCAGCAAGGTCTGGGAATTCCTCAGCGACGACCCTCGTGAAGCCAACACCGAAGGCGGGATCTTCCCGGCAATTTTCGGCACCGTGATGATGACCCTGATCATGGCGATGATCGTCACTCCGTTCGGCGTGCTGGCGGCGGTGTATCTGCGTGAATATGCCCGCCAGGGGCCGATGACCCGCTTGATCCGCATTGCCGTGAACAACCTGGCGGGTGTTCCGGCCATCGTCTACGGCGTGTTCGGCCTGGGCTTCTTCGTCTACGTGCTGGGCGGCTCGGTTGACCGGCTGTTCTTTCCCGAAGCCTTGCCTGCGCCGACTTTCGGCACCCCCGGCTTGCTCTGGGCGTCCCTGACCCTGGCGCTGCTGGCGGTGCCGGTGGTAATCGTCGCCACCGAGGAAGGCCTGGCGCGAATTCCGCGGACCGTTCGCGAGGGTTCCCTGGCTCTTGGCGCGACCAAGGCCGAGACCCTGTGGAAAATCGTCCTGCCGATGGCGAGCCCGGCGATGATGACCGGCATGATCCTCGCCGTGGCCCGCGCCGCCGGCGAAGTAGCGCCGTTGATGCTGGTGGGCGTGGTGAAACTGGCCCCGTCGCTGCCGCTGGACGGCAACTACCCGTACCTGCACCTGGACCAGAAGATCATGCACCTGGGCTTCCATATCTACGACGTTGGCTTCCAGAGCCCGAATGTTGAAGCGGCGCGACCGCTGGTATACGCCACGGCGCTGTTGCTGGTGCTGGTGATCGCCACCTTGAACCTGTCGGCGGTGTGGATCCGTAATCACCTGCGCGAGAAATACAAAGCGTTGGATAGCTAAAAGCATTAGCCACAAGCGGCAAGCTGCAGGCCGCTTTTGCTCAAAACTTGCAGCTTGCAGCTAAAAGCTTGCAGCTACGAACGGAGTGAGACCATGCAACACGAAGCACATACACACGGCATCAACATGTCGGCCCTGGGCCGCGACAAGCAGAGCCTGAACCTGGCTTCGGAAACCGTCGCCATCGAAGTGCCCGGCTTGAACCTGTTCTACGGCCAGAAGCAGGCGCTGTATGACGTCAGCCTGAACATACCGAAACAGCGCGTTACCGCGTTCATCGGCCCGTCGGGCTGCGGCAAGTCGACGTTGCTGCGGACCTTCAACCGCATGAATGACTTGGTGGACGGTTGCCGCGTCGAAGGCGAAATCAATCTCTACGGCAATAACATCTACCGTAAGGGCGAAGACGTCGCCGAGCTGCGTCGCCGGGTGGGCATGGTGTTCCAGAAACCTAACCCGTTCCCGAAGACCATCTATGAGAACGTGGTCTACGGCCTGCGCATCCAGGGCATCAACAAAAAACGCGTGCTCGATGAAGCCGTGGAATGGGCGCTCAAGGGCGCGGCGCTGTGGGATGAGGTCAAGGACCGCCTGCATGAGTCGGCCCTGGGCCTGTCCGGCGGCCAGCAACAACGCCTGGTGATTGCCCGCACCATCGCCGTGGAACCGGAAGTGCTGTTGCTCGACGAACCGTGCTCGGCCCTCGATCCGATCTCGACGCTGAAGGTCGAAGAGCTGATCTATGAGCTCAAGTCCAAGTTCACCATCGTCATCGTGACCCACAACATGCAACAGGCGGCTCGGGTATCCGACTACACCGCGTTCATGTACATGGGCAAGCTGGTGGAATTCGGCGACACCGATACCCTGTTTACCAATCCGGCCATGAAGCAGACCGAGGACTACATCACCGGTCGTTACGGCTAGGACGCCGTGGTTGCTCATTGAATCTACGCTGCGGTCCGCCGCACCTTACCGGACGCTCCAAGGACGCCAAAGATGATTAGTAAAGAAGGCCTCACCCACCACATTTCCGCGCAGTTCAACGCCGAGCTGGAAGAGGTGCGCAGCCACCTGCTGGCCATGGGCGGGCTGGTGGAAAAACAGGTCAATGACGCGGTGACCGCGCTGATCGAGGCCGATTCCGGCCTGGCCCAGCAAGTGCGCGAGATCGACGACCAGATCAACCAGATGGAACGCAACATCGACGAAGAGTGCCTGCGCATCCTGGCCCGTCGTCAACCGGCGGCGTCCGACCTGCGCCTGATCATCAGCATCTCCAAGTCGGTGATCGACCTGGAGCGGATCGGCGACGAAGCCACCAAGATTGCCCGTCGGGCCATCCAGTTGTGCGAAGAAGGCGAAGCGCCACGCGGTTACGTCGAAGTCCGCCATATCGGTGACCAGGTGCGCAACATGGTCCGCGATGCGCTGGACGCCTTCGCCCGTTTCGACGCCGACCTTGCGCTGTCGGTGGCCCAGTACGACAAGATCATCGACCGCGAATACAAGACTGCCCTGCGTGAGCTGGCGACCTACATGATGGAAGACCCGCGCTCCATCTCCCGGGTGTTGAGCATCATCTGGGTGCTGCGTTCCCTGGAGCGTATCGGCGATCATGCGCGCAACATCTCGGAACTGGTGATCTACCTGGTGCGTGGCACCGACGTGCGGCATATGGGGCTCAAGCGGATGAAGGAGGAAGTTGAAGGCACCCCGTCCGAAACCGCTAATGTTCCCGGTGAAACTGACGATAAGTAAGATTGCCAAGAAAAGCGCCCGGCCTTTTGGTCGGGCTTTTTTTTGCGGTTTTTTTAATCAAAAGCAGCACCCCGCGAACGAAAAGTCCCGGCGTGACTGAAGGTTTTTGGCAATATGCCATCAGTAAAGCGGTATGCTTGCCGGGATTTTTTAGAGGTGTATCTGGATGAGTAAGGTCAGTGTGTTGGTCGTGGACGATGCTTCGTTCATTCGTGATTTGGTGAAGAAGTGCCTGCGCAACTACTTCCCAGGCATCCGCATCGAAGACGCGGTGAACGGCAAGAAAGCCCAGGCCCTGCTGGCCCGTGAAGCGTTTGACTTGGTGCTGTGCGACTGGGAAATGCCGGAGATGTCCGGCCTGGAACTGTTGACCTGGTGCCGCCAGCAAGACAACCTCAAGGGCATGCCGTTCGTCATGGTGACCAGCCGTGGCGACAAGGAAAACGTGGTCCAGGCGATCCAGGCCGGCGTTTCCGGCTATGTCAGCAAGCCCTTCACCAACGAGCAACTTCTCACCAAGGTCAAACAGGTGATGCACAAGGCCGGCAAGCTCGAGACCTTGATGAACAGCGCCCCGACCAAGATGAATTCAGCCTTCGGCAATGATTCCCTCAGCGCCCTGACGGGTGGCAAGCCTCCGGTTGCGGCCGTTGCGTCGGCGCCTGCGGTGAATCCTTTTGCCAAGCCAGCCGCCGCCCCGGCTCCCGCAGCCGCTGCCGCTCCGGCCCGTGGTTTGCTCAACAGCCCACCCGTCAAGGCACCGGCCGCCGCCGCTTCGACGACCAACCGTGGCCAAGGCCAGTTGCGCCTGTCCAGCGGCACCCAGCAATGCGTGATCAAGGCCCTGAGCCTCAAGGAAGCGCTGTTGGTGGTCAAACGCACCGACACCCTGCCACAGGTGCTTGAAAGCGCCGTGCTGGACATGGAGCAGGGCGACAACGCCGAAACCGCTCGCCTGAACGGTTACCTGCACGCCATCGTCGCCCACGAACAAACCCCCGACAGCGAGTGGCTGCAACTGACCTTCCGCTTCGTCGACAAAGACCCGCAGAAACTCGACTACATCTCCCGCCTGATCGCCCGCGGCACCGCGCAGAAGCACTTCGTTCCGGGCGCCTGATCCGGCAGCGCAGATCGTTCCCATGCTCCGCGTGGGAGCGTCCTTGGCTGCATTCCCACGCAGAGCGTGGGAACAATCACCAACGGTCATCTGGCCGATCGGCCGTCCAATTTGAAACATCTGTCGACTACGCTGGTCCATCCCAGCTGCTAGTCTGCGTTGCAGGCCCTCATTTCGACAGAATTCTTGCCCATGCTCGTGCCGTTGCTGTTCGCCTGTGGTCTCGTCCTGGCCGTCACCCCGGCCCTGGCCATGACTATCTATAAATCCACCGATGCCAATGGCGTGGTCTCCTACAGCGACCGCCCCAGCAAAGGCTCCCAGGTGTTCGTGTTCCGTGATCGCATGGTCGAGCGCCTGGAGCGGCAGGTGTTTCTCGACATCAAAAAGCAAAAGGGCGCGGACGCGGTGTATGTGCGTAACGACCTGTATGCACCGGTGGAGATCGAATTGAGTTTCGCCGGGCTGCGCAATGTCAGCGGTGCTCCGAGCCGGCCGATTCGCCGTGTGTTGCCGGCGCGCAGCAACCTGCGCCTGGCGCTGCTGACGGCCACTCGGCCCGGAAGGCCGCTGGTGTATACCCCAAGGTTCGAATATTCCCTGGGCGATCCGGCAGGCGCGGCGCAGGCGTATCGCTACCCGTTGCCTTGGCGAGGCGGGCCGTTTCGACTGAGCCAGGGCGCCAACGGCCAATACAGTCACTACGGGCCGAAGAACCGCTACGCCATGGACATCGCCATGCCCGAGGGCACGCCGATCATCGCGGCGCGGGGCGGCGTGGTGGTCAAGACCGAAAACGAGCAGACCGGGCGCGGCACCGACCCGTCCGGCAACTTCGTGCGCGTGCTGCACGATGACGGGACCATGGGCGTCTACCTGCACTTGCAAAAGGGGTCGGTGGGCGTACGAGAAGGGCAACGGGTGTCGGTGGGCACGCCATTGGCTTTATCGGGCAACACCGGCAACAGCTCCGGCCCGCACCTGCACTTCGTGGTGCAGCGCAATACCGGGCTGGGACTGGTGTCGATTCCCTACCAGTTCAACCAACCGGTGGGCGACTTGCCCAACTTTGCGGTGGGCAAGCAATAGCGCCACAAGGGGGGCGCCGGGCCGGTCAATCGAGCATCAACACCTTCGCCAAGATGATCTTCGGCCCTTTCATCTTCTTGATGATGATCCGCAGGCCTTCGACTTCCAGCACTTCTTCCTCTTCCGGCACCCGTTTCAGGGTTTCGTAGACCAACCCTGCCAGGGTTTCCGCCTCGATGTGATCCAGGTCGATTCCAAGCAGGCGCTCGACCTTGAACAACGGCGTGTCGCCGCGTACCAGCAGCTTGCCCGGCTGATAGGCGAGGATGCCGCGCTCGGCCTTGCGGTGTTCGTCCTGGATATCGCCCACCAGCACTTCCAGTACGTCTTCCATGGTCAGGTAGCCGATGATGTTGCCGTCGGCTTCCTCGACCACGGCGAAATGCGAGCCGCCCTTGCGGAACTGCTCCAGCAATTGCGACAGCGGCATGTGCCGCGACACGCGTTCCAGCGGCCGGGTCAGTTCGGCCAGGTTGAACGACTCGGGAATGTGATCCAGGGCCGCCAGTTCCAGCAGCAGGTCCTTGATGTGCAGCAGGCCGACGAACTCCTGGCGCTCGCTGTCGTACACCGGATAACGGCTGAACTTGTGGCGACGGAACATCGCCAGGATTTCCTTGAGCGGTGCGTTGAACTCCAGCGTCACCAGGTCTTCCCGGGAGTTGGCCCAGTCCACGACTTCCAGTTCGCCCATTTCCACGGCGGAGGCGAGCACGCGCATGCCTTGGTCGCTCGGGTCCTGGCCGCGGCTGGAGTGCAGGATCAGCTTCAGCTCCTCGCGACTGTAATGGTGTTCGTGATGCGGGCCGGGCTCGCCTTGGCCGGCGATGCGCAGGATGGCGTTGGCGCTGGCGTTGAGCAGGTAGATTGCCGGGTACATCGCCCAGTAGAACAGGTACAGCGGCACAGCCGTCCACAGCGACAGCAGCTCGGGTTTGCGGATCGCCCATGACTTGGGCGCCAGTTCACCGACCACGATGTGCAAATAGGAAATGATGAAGAACGCGGTGAAGAACGACACACCCTTGATCACTTCCGGCGACTGGACGCCGACCGCGCCCAACAACGGCTCGAGAATGTGTGCGAACGCCGGTTCGCCGACCCAGCCCAGGCCCAGCGAAGCCAGGGTGATACCCAGTTGGCAGGCTGACAGGTAGGCATCTAGCTGGCTATGGACGGTGCGCAGGATGTGCCCGCGCCAGCCGTTCTGCTCAGCGATGGCCTCGACCCGGGTCGAGCGCAGCTTGACCATGGCGAATTCAGCCGCAACGAAAAATCCGTTGAGCAGGACCAGGATCAGAGCAAAAAGAATCATGCCGAATTCGGCGAAGAGTGTAGCGAGGGACAAGCCAGGGGAAGGGTCCATGATGGAGTTTTGCAGGTTCCGTATGTTCGTATGAGTGAAAATCAGTGCCTGAAAAGGCAGGCACAAGTCAGCCAATGTAGCGGCTGACCCGGCGATTGCCTAGTGGGGAGCGCTGGCCGGTGTCACTCGTCGTGGCTGGGGAGGCGTCCGCGAACCACCTGCGCCGGGGCGAAGTGGCAGGTAAACGTGCTGCCATGGCCCGGCACGCTGCTGATTTCCATGCGTGCGCGATGACGCAGCAAGACGTGTTTGACGATCGCCAGCCCCAGCCCGGTGCCCCCGGTGTTGGAGTTGCGGCTGGAATCGACCCGGTAGAATCGTTCGGTCAGGCGCGGCAGATGCTTGCTGTCGATGCCGATGCCTGAGTCGCGCACGCTCAGGTGCGCGCCTTGTTCATCGCCCCACCAGCGGACCTGGATTCGCCCCTGTTCCGGCGTGTATTTGACTGCGTTGAACACGAGGTTGGAAAAAGCGCTGCGCAATTCCGCCTCGCTGCCCTTGAGCTGCACGGTCGGGTCGGCTTCCAGGGTGATAGCCTGCTGCTTGGGGCCGGATAACTCCTGCGCGTCCTCCACAATGATTTGCAGCAACTCCTCGATGGCCACGGGCTGGTTGTCCGACGGGTAATCGGTGGCTTCCAGCTTCGCCAGCAGCAGCAAGTCGTTGAGCAAGGTCTGCATGCGCCCGCCTTGCTGCTGCATTTGTTGCAGTGCGCGGCTCCAGCGTGGGTTCACCTCCTCGACGTTATCGAGCAGGGTTTCCAGATAACCGCAGATCACCGTCAACGGCGTGCGCAGCTCATGGGACACGTTGGCAATAAAGTCCTTACGCATCTGTTCCAACTGATGAATGCGCGTCACGTCCCGCACCAGCATCAAATGCTCGTTGTTGCCGTAGCGGGTGATATACAGCTGGATGCGCAGGCGATCGTTGGTCGGCGAGGGAATTTCCAACGGCTCGGCGTAGTTGTCCTGTTCGAAGTATTCCTTGAAGCGTGGATGACGCACCAGGTTGGTCACTGGCTGGCCGCTGTCCTGTGGTGTCTTGAGGCCCAGCAGGGTTTCGGCGGCGCGGTTCCACCATTCCAGGTTGCCGTCGCTGTCGAGCATGATCACCGCGTCTTTCAGCGCGGCTGTAGATTCCTGGACGCGGTCGATCACCGCTTGCAGGCGCCCGCGCACGCGTTGGTCGCGCCGTTGCAGGTGATAGATGCTGTCGAACACTTCGCCCCACAGGCCGTAGCCGTCGGGCGGGGCCTCGTCGGGCTGGTGCAGGCGCAGCCACTCGTGCAGGCGCAGCAACTGCTTGAGGGTCCAGGCCAGGTAAAGCGCCAGGCCCACGGCCAGGCTCCAGCCGTAATAACCTGTGATCAGGCCGATCAACAGGCAACCGGTCACCAGCAACAACATGTGGCGGATCAGGGTGCCATGCCAGTTTTGATTCACGTGAACGCGCGTCCTTGTCAGCTTGTCGGGCGGTAAGGGCTCGGATCAGGCCTTTGTCGAAAAACGATAACCGGTGCCACGCACGGTTTGTACCAGATTCTCGTAGGCCTCGCCGAGGGCTTTGCGCAGCCGTCGGATGTGTACGTCCACGGTGCGCTCCTCGACATACACATTGCCGCCCCAAACCTGGTCCAGCAGTTGGCCGCGGGTGTAGGCGCGCTCCTGGTGGGTCATGAAGAATTGCAGCAGGCGGTATTCGGTCGGGCCCATCTCGGCGGGCTTGCCGTCGATGGTCACGCGGTGGCTGATCGGGTCGAGCAGCAGGCCACCGACTTCGATCGGCGCTTCGCCATCGGTCGGACCGGCACGCCGCAGCACGGCCTTGAGGCGCGCCACCAGCTCACGTGGGGAAAAAGGTTTGGTGATGTAATCGTCGGCGCCGACTTCAAGACCCTGGATCTTGTTGTCCTCTTCACCCTTGGCGGTGAGCATGATGATCGGGATATCACCGGTCAGCTCATCACGCTTGAGGCGCCGCGCCAGCTCGATGCCAGACGTGCCGGGAAGCATCCAGTCCAGCAAGATCAGGTCGGGCTTGCGGTCGACGATGATGGCGTGGGCCTGTTGAGAGTTTTCTGCTTCCATGCAGTCATAGCCGGCCATCTCCAACGCAACGGCAATCATCTCGCGGATGGGCGCCTCGTCGTCGACGATCAGAATGCTCCTGCCAACCATGGGGTAATCCTCTTGTCATTTAACTGTCTTGCGCCGCATTAGATAACGGAATTATTGCAGTCGTGTGACAGTTATTTCCTTGAGCGGCAGCGAAGGGGATCCTGGTCTACGCTTTTCAGTCCGAATCCTGACAACCACAAAGGAAGGTTTCCATGGCTTATTACACTCAATCCATCAAGGCGCTGGGGCTGGTGGCTGCGCTGATGTTGCCGGCGGTGGCGCTTGCGGCTGGCGAACCGGCAATGGTCAAGGGTGACGTGCTGGTCGATCACAAGGGCATGACCCTGTACACCTATGACAAGGACGACGACAGCAAATCAATGTGCAACGACAAATGCGCCGAGAATTGGCCACCGCTCAAGGCCGAAAGCACCGCCACTCCGTCAGGGGAATGGACCGTGATCACTCGCGACGACGGGGCCTCGCAGTGGGCCTATGACGGCGACCCGCTGTACACCTTCGTCGGCGACAAGAAGGCCGGCGACAAGACGGGCGACGGCAAGGGTGGCGTCTGGAAAATAGCCAAGCCCTGACTGGTCCGAACCGCTTTCGTGGCGAGGGAGCAAGCTCCCTCGCCACAGGTTCAGCGTGCGCCGAGTTGGCGTGATTCAGCGCAACCCGTAATCCAGCACAATCCCGACGAAAATCGCCAATCCGGCCCAATGGTTGTGCAAAAAAGCCTTGAAGCAGCGCATCCGGTCCTTGCCACGGGTGTACCAGAACTCCCAGGCAAAGCAGGCGGCAGCGGCCACCAGGCCCAGATGGAACCAGCCGCCCAGCTTGAATTGAGACCCAGCCAGCAACAGACAGCCGAGCGCCAGGCCTTGCAGCGTCAGAATGATCGCCCGGTCGGCATCGCCAAACAGGATGGCCGTGGACTTCACGCCGATCTTCAGGTCATCGTCCCGGTCGGTCATTGCGTAGTACGTGTCGTAGCCCACCGTCCACAGCAGGTTGGCGATGTACAGCAACCACGCGGCGGCCGGCAGATGGCCGGTTTCGGCGGTGAACGCCATCGGCATGCCCCAGGAAAACGCCGCGCCCAAAACCACTTGCGGGTAATAGGTGTAGCGCTTCATGAACGGATAACTGAACGCCAGCGCCAAGCCGCCCAAGGACAGCAGAATCGTCGGCGCATTGGTGCACAGCACCAGCAGGAAGCTCACGCCCATCAGCACCGCGAAGAACACCAGCGCTTCTTTGGAACTGATCTTGCCGCTCACCAGCGGACGCTGTTCGGTGCGTTTGACGTGGCCGTCCACCTTGCGGTCGGCCCAGTCGTTGATCACGCAACCGCCGGCGCGGGTCAGCACCACGCCGAGCACGAAAATCACGATGTTGGCCAGGGAAGGGGAGCCTTCGCCGGCAATCCACAACGCCCACAACGTTGGCCACAGCAGCAGATAGATGCCGATGGGCTTGTCCATGCGGGTCAGTTGCACGAAGTCCCAGGCCCGCGGGTTCAGGCGGTTCAAGGATTTGAGCAATTGCACGTACATCAGCAGTTCTCCGAATAGGCGCGCGCAACGGTCCACAGGCGCGGCAGGAAAATTTCCGCCACCAGCACGCTCAGCGTACCGCGATCGAAACGCGAGCGACGGCCCCACAGCGCGCTGGCGCGAACCTCGGGCGGCAACCATTCGCTGGGGTAGTGACACACCTCGATAGCCCGGCGCTGAAACGCCTGGTCGCAAAACAGCAGCTCGCCGAGGGAGCGGCTACCGAGTTCGTCCATTTGCAAACCGTCGCCCTGCAAGGCGCTGCGCGCCGCCACGCTACGGGCGAATACCCAAGGCTCGCCGTGGCCGCGCAGGTACACCTCGCGCACCCAACCCTCGCTGCCCTCGGCCAGATCCAGCGCGGCACATTCGTCGGCGCGCAACGGCTGCCAGCCCTCGAACAACGGCGTCACGCTGAAATGCTCGTCCGACAGGCCGGTCAGGCGTCGGGTCAGGGATCCGTCGTCGAACAGCCAGTCCAGCACGCAGGCATCTGGACGGGGCGACAGCAGGTGCTGGGGCAGCCATTGGAGTGTAGGAAATATAGAATTCGTCGGCGGCACAGAGGTCTTGATTGGCAGCAAATGAGGCCGCGAGCTTACCATGTCGGTCGGTGATTTTGCCTGAGCGAACCCGCCGCCGCGCGGATCCTGCTTGCATCTGTTGCGAACGATCAGTACAAAACCGCCCTGAGCCGGAAAATACCGGCCAAGGCCTGACATCTTGAGGAAGTATTGGAATGAAGAAGTGGCAATGTATCGTCTGCGGCCTGATCTATAACGAAGCTGACGGCTGGCCGGACGATGGCATCGCGCCCGGCACTCTGTGGCAAGACGTACCAGAAGATTGGCTGTGCCCGGACTGCGGCGTCGGCAAAATGGATTTCGAAATGATCGAAATCAACTGATCGTTTCTCAAGTGGAGAGCAACATGAGCGCACCTGTCGTCATCGTCGGTACCGGCCTGGCTGGCTACAACCTGGCCCGTGAGTTTCGCAAGCTCGACAGCGAAACCCCGTTGCTGCTGATTACCGCGGACGATGGTCGTTCCTACTCCAAGCCGATGCTCTCCACGGGCTTTGGCAAGAACAAAGACGCCGACGGCCTGAGCATGGCCGAGCCAGGCGCCATGGCCGAGCAGCTCAAGGCTGAGGTTCGCACCCACACGCGCATCAGCGGCATCGACCCGGGCCACAAGCGCCTGTGGATCGGCGAAGAAGCGGTGAGTTATCGCGACCTGGTCCTGGCCTGGGGCGCCGAAACCGTGCGCGTGCCCGTACAGGGCGACGCGGCGGACTTGATCTTCCCCATCAACGACCTCGAAGACTACGCCCGCTTTCGGGCCGCCGCCGCTGGCAAGCGCCGGGTGCTACTGCTCGGCGCCGGCCTGATCGGCTGCGAATTCGCCAACGACCTGATCCTGGGCGGCTACGAAGTGCAGCTGGTAGCGCCATGCGAGCAAGTCATGCCGACGCTGTTGCACCCAGCCGCCGCCGCAGCGGTACAGGCCGGACTGGAAAGCCTTGGCGCGCGTTTCTACCTGGGGCCGGTGCTCAATCGCCTGCAACGGGTGGCCGACGGATTGGAGGCGCACCTGTCGGACGGCCAAGTGATCGCCTGCGATCTCGTGGTCTCGGCCATCGGCCTGCGCCCACGCATCGACCTGGCGGCGGCCGCCGGGCTGGTGATCAATCGCGGCGTGGTGGTTGATCGTCACCTGAAAACGTCTCACGCCAATATCTACGCCCTGGGCGACTGCGCCGAAGTCGATGGCCTGAACCTGCTCTACGTCATGCCCCTGATGAGCTGCGCTCGCGCCCTGGCCCAAACCCTGACCGGCAACCCGACGGCCGTCAGCTACGGCGCCATGCCGATTACCGTGAAGACGCCGGTGTGCCCGCTGGTGGTTTCTCCGCCGCCACGGGGCAGCGAAGGCGTGTGGAGCGTCGAAGGGCAGGGCGCCGACATCAAGGTCTTGTGCCGCGACGCCCAAGGCAACCTGCTGGGTTATGCCCTGACGGGCGCGGCAGTAATGGAGAAACTGGCGCTGAACAAGCAGCTTCCGGCCCTGCTGGCGTAAATGCCGGTCGTTCTGTCGGGTATACCCTGCTTTTGACGCGACAAAGGCCCGCCGGACACTGGCGCCGGTTGCGGCCCCGTGCCATCCTCACTCCCGTCTGCCGCAGAGTAGAGCCTGCGGCGCCTTAGGGGCTGTTCCGAAGAGAACAGCACGGACATAACAACAAAAAAACCGTCAAAGGGGCTTCATTCATGCGTAAACCAGAACTCGCTGCCGCTATCGCGGAAAAAGCGGACCTCACCAAAGAACAAGCCAACCGCGTCCTCAACGCCGTCCTCGAAGAAATCACCGGCGCCCTGCACCGCAAAGACAGCGTCACGCTCGTCGGCTTCGGCACCTTCCTGCAACGCCACCGCGGCGCCCGCACCGGCAAGAACCCACAAACCGGCGAGCCAGTGAAGATCAAGGCCAGCAACACCGTTGCGTTCAAGCCAGGCAAGTCGTTGAAGGACAGCGTTAACCCGTAATTGCGGCGAGTACCTCGGTCGAGGGAAGAAAGCGGCGACAAAAAAGAGCACATCGACGAGTCGGGGTGCTCTTTTTTTATGGCCAATGTCACGGTTTCGGCCAGTCATATTATTGCCCGATAGACTTTGAGGGTTTCGGCTGTTGATTTCCGAGCCCCCCCGCACGAACTGTGCTGGTCTGCTAGGGCTGCTGCTCGTCAAGCAGTGATCGCGCTACTTCCTCGATGTAATCAAACACTTCTGTCGGAACCGAATACTGATACTGCTTGCGACGATTGTTTGAAACAGTGCCGTTATTAGTCAGACACATCATTATGAGGTTCGCGAGATCGCTTCCACGAACGTCATAAGCCGCGTTAACCGCATGAACGATTCGGTCGTAGTTTTCAAGGAAAACCGTCTCCTCGCGAAGCTCGACTTCGATGGCTCGCTTCGCCATCTCTAAGGTGAAACGGACACCGGGCGTGGCATCCCAGAAGCGGTAGATGGTCGAATCCCCGGTAAATTCGAATGTGAATCGACCATGGTCGATCCACCGAACATCCCAAAACTCTCGAGCCGGTCGGGAGAATTGCTCCAGCGTTTGCAGATACTGTCTTTCTTCACGTTTCATTGCCACAGAAACGGGTAGGAGTAGTCCGTTTTCCAGGGCGTCGGCGCGGCACAGCGTATGGTGAATCAGGAATCGAGAAAGGCGGCCGTTCCCGTCCATAAACGGATGGATGAAGACGAAACCGAATGAAATGATGCCTGCGGCTACCAAGGGATCAATACGCGCGGGGGCGTCGTTACCCAACTCCATCAACTGTTCCATCAATTCCCTACAGAGATCGGGCCCAGGTGGGATGTAAGTGACTCCCGCCGCTCCTTGGAGTGGACCCGCCAGATGGTTCTGCGAGTGGCGAAATGCTGCTGCCATGTCGAACGGGTTCGAAATCGTCGCGTTTTGAAGGTGAACCAGATAATCCTCGCTCAGTGGAATACCTTCGTGGGCCTGTCGCAGCAGTTGAATGAACTTGCGCGCCTTGTCCTCGCTTGGCGACTCTTTCTCTATGGCAAAGGAATCCTTGGTTTCGTGTAGATACGCCCAGTTGATGGTTCGATCCATCATCTCAGACGGCAAGCTTTGGATGAACTTCTGAGCGCGAGCCAGGATGTCATGCTCCAAGAGGGCAACAATCTCTGGGGTACGCTCAACTGTAGCGCAATAGGCTAGCGTCCCAATACCGTTGAACTCCACCCGCCAGCGAGAGTTACGCTCCCCGGGCATCGTCACGTAAAGCTGCGGATCGAACAATGGAACGAATGTCCCGCGGACCGGCATATGTTGCCTCAGATCTTCACCCGTGAAGGCTTCACGCAGGAAGCAGGCTTTGCGGATGTAAATGCCATTTGGGGCTTTTTGGAGCTCAGCCTCCAGGGCCGCAGCGGGAATCTGGGGAAGAGTTTGGGCCAATATGGCGAGATTGATCCCCTCGTGCTTAAGCGCGAAAAGCAAATGGCCAAGGAGGTCATCTGGTAAGGGGGCTGTATTGGGTGGTATAGCCAATGTCTCTCCGATCCGTTTTATCCTGGTGACTGGCTGTACCTTTGCCGGTCGGCGCAGCGGGAAGACTGATAGCTTTAAAGATTCCCGAAGCCAGGCGTATCCAACAAAGTTCATGGCGCAAATCCTTTATTTGTAACCCCTGGGTTCAGAATTATTTGAGCAGGCTTAGAAAATCTTGATTTAGCGTAAGTATGCGGTTTTTTTCTTAACTCATCAGCATCCCGGATGGAAGGAATGTTGCGAGCCTTGAGAGACGGCATGAAAACAGCCATGGAGGCCTGTTCCCATGCCTCCAAGCCTCCAATTACTAGCGCGGATCGACGTTGTTCAACACTCGGTTCGCCAGTAACGAACTCAGCTCGATCAGTTGCTGGATGCCTAGGAGAAAGTGGCGGTGCGCGCCATCCAGGTCAAAGGCCAGGGTGCTGACCATCGCATCAGCGGAGGCCAGGGTTTCGCTGAGGTTGGCCAGCAGGCATTCGTTGTCCATGTCTTTTACGACGGTGAACAGCTGGCCGGGTTGAGGGGGTTCTTCGGGCTTTTCCGGTTTGGGCGCCAGGTAATAATCCAGCGCGCGCTTGGCGGCTTCGTCGAGTTTCTTGGCGTTGAGGCCGTCGAGGTACGGAGAGTTGGGATCTGCTGCTGGAGGATTCGGAGTTATTTTGAACATCGTTACGCTACCTCTGATTTAGTAGGCCGCAACCGTCTCGCTACTAAACGAAAGGAGGCAGCTGTGCGCAAGTTAGTAGACCGGTAGAGGCAACGGAACCCGGCGCGCCCGAAGGCGCCTTGCGCACAACCACCATCGAGTGCAGGCAATGCCTGACTGATGAGACTCATGCAGCCGTTGCTATTACCGGGCTACTAAACCCGACCACTGATGGGCAGTGGCAGGAAGACGATAGGCCCCCGGGGGCAAGGCGCACAAGCCGGCGGATTCTGGCGTAGTTGTAGGCAAAGGCGCAAGGATGCGTAGCTTGGCGGAAGAGGGAGACTCAGGATGAATTTTGTTCTGACGGATGTCCCCGATTCGTGGCGAGGGAGCTTGCTCCCGCTCGGCGGCGCAGCCGTCGTAGGCCGGTTGATGCGGGTTTGTCTGTAGGAACGCGCCGGGCCTTTTTGGGGCGGCTTTGCCACCCAGCGGGAGCAAGCTCCCTCGCCACGGATCGGGGGCGGCTGGTGGAACTCGGGCGGCAAAATTGAGACCGGCGTCATGGCCTCGAAAACGGCCTCTTCAGGCACCTTGATTGTTACCATCCATTGCTTGAAGATCTGCCGCTCGTTCAAGCCTCCCTCTTGCCTGGAAAACGACCCGGATCATGACGCTCTATCGCCTCCACGAAGCCGATCTCGACATCCCTGACACCTGGCAGGACCAGAGCATCAACATCTTCAAGTTGCCTGCCGTCGGCGGCGCCAAGGAAGCCAGTTTCGTCATCAGTCGCGACCCGAGCCGAGGCGATACGCCGTTCAACGATTATGTCGATCAACAACTGGCGAGTGCCGAGCAGCAACTGCCTGGGTTCAAGCTGATCAAGCGTTGGGATTTTTTCCTCCACGAACATGCCGCCGTGCTGCTCGATTACACCTGGCAGCGCGAAGGGCGCGAGTTGATGCTGCGCCAAGTGTTCATCGATCGCCAACCCATAGGGCTGATCACCACGTTGACCACGACGCCGGGTGATCTGGTGCACCACGAACCCGCCTGGAAAGCCGCCATGCACTCCTTCAAGGTTTTGTCCGCGACCGCCTGATCAATCTCCGGAAGACCCTAACGCAATGGATATGCTGGCCGCTGCGCGCCTCGGCGACGAAATAGCCCACGGTTTCGGTGTCGCCGCGATGGTGGCGGGCGCCGTTGCCGGTGCGTTGATCGGCGCGGCGGTGGTAGCGGCCACGGTCGCGACCGGGGGCGTGGCGCTGGCGATCATGGCGGGCTCGATTGCCGCCGGCGGCTTGTCGATGTTCCAGATACTCAAAGGCCTGAACACCATATTCAACTTGCCCGAGCCCACGACGGGCGCGTTGATCATGGGCAGCCTCAACGTCCACATCAACCGGCGCAACGCCATGCGCGCCGGCATCGACGTGTCGGCGGGGTGTACGGGCCTGCCGATGAACCATCCGATCTGGCCGTTCCCGGTGCTGATCGCCGAGGGCAGCGCCACCGTCTATATCAACGGCAAGCCAGCGGCGCGCTTGCAGAGCAAAATGGTCTGCGGCGCCCACATCAAGACCGGCAGCCCCAATACGTTTATTGGCGGGCCGACGATCTCGGTTGCGTTTGTCCTCGACATCGAAGGGTGGCTGCACACCGGCCTCGAAGCCTTGGGGCTGGTGGCCATGGGCGCGGCGGCCGTACTGGCGGCGATGGCCGGCGCGGCGGCGTTTGCAGGCTTCGTGGTGATTGGCGGCGCCATGATGGGCGGCATGGCCTTGCTGGGCGATTTGGGTGATCGCCTCGGGCCGGGTTATCGCGACTTGCTCCAAGGCATCGCGGGTATGGCCCTGCTGGGGCTGGGGCCGAAGATGGCCCGCCTCGGCGCAGCGCCCAAACCTCGCGTCGCGGCGTACAAGCCGGGCACCACCGACGCCGATATCATGGCGATTCCCAAGGGCAGTCGGCCGCCGCCGAGCGACTACCTTGAAGGCCCGTATATCGACAAGCACCTCAAGACCTTCGAGGACGAGGGCGGCAGTTTCCTCTTCACCGCCGACGACATCGCCAACCCGAAATATGGTTCGTTCAACCCGAACAAATTCGTCATGGCAAAATCCGACCTCAGCGCCGTGGTGACCGAATACAAGAAAACCGGTGACGTTTCGGTGCTGGAGTCAGCCCTGGGGTACGATCCGGGGTCGCTGGTCGGCAAGGACATCTACATGATGAGCCTGGACAAACCCAAGGTGCTGATGCCTACCGGTAACGAAGGCGGCGTGAACTCGCTCTGGCGCCCCGGTGGCCTGACCCATCCGGGCGGCATGCGCGAAGCGGTGCTGGACAACGTACCGATCTTCCACGGCAATGACATCAACGCACTGATGAAGGCCCAAGACGTTGTGAGAATCCCATGAGTAATCCGCAAGACAACGTGCTGCTGTTGGCGCTGGCCAATGACGAGTTGGACAAATTCCTGGTGGGCGAGCCGTTCTACTTTCTCGAAGCCAAGACTGACAACGACGAGCCACAAAACGTCGTGGCCGCGTTCGACCAACTGATCATGCCGCACTGGCGCCAGACCCACGACGCGACGTTTCCCCCGCGTTTCGTGGCAGCCCTGCTGACGATGCTGGCGACGTACCCAGACCGCACGCGGGCGATCTACATCGCCGCCGACTGGGTCTGGTATTACCGTTTCTGCCAGGACAAACAGCGCCAGCAGCCGCTCGGCCCGTATGGCGATCTGTTCGACGTGGACATGGGCAGCGTCGCCGTAGCGCTCAAGCGACTGCTGGAAAACCACAAGGCTGAACTGGTCGCCGACACCCGCTGGGCCGGCGCGGCGTGGAACAGCCCGGACGGCATGTGGACGCCGCTGATGCGTTCGGCGGTGATGGTGCGGGACAAGTTGGGTGGGCCGGATTTTGTGCCGGGGAATATTTGACTCGTTGCGTTGCTGTGGTTTGGTTCGCGGTCAAATAATCGAATCAAGATCCAGCGTGTAGGGCTTGCCGATGACATACCCGTGGGCGCCGTTGATCAATTCAGTCTCGGCGTCCGCGGTGGGTGCGATGGCCAGTTGTTCGGCCACGCGGTTCTCAGGATGCGCTTGCCAGCGGGCCAGGTTCTGCGCCAACGGGTCGGGGTTTTCCGACAGGCTTCCGTAAACATCTTTTGGGTTGACCGGCAAGGTACTCAGTGCCGTCAGGCGCGCGTGCGTGGCTTGTACCTTGTCGACTTCGCGACTGAGCGCTTCGATGATCGGTTGGTGGGCGCGCACGTAGGCATCGGGGCGTGCCAATATATGGCGGCGTTCGTTGCGCAACTGCTGGGTCACCTGCGCCAGGGATTGTTCTATGCGCTCATACTCACGCGGTGTCACCAGAGAGCCGCCGGATTCTTGCGCTTCTTGCCAACGGCGCAAGGTCGCCCAGCATGCCGGGACATAGCTGGAAGTCATGAGGTGGTTGCCGGCCTGGAAAAGTTGGGCCAGGACACCCGGACGGTCCGGCAAGCCATGCCTGTGCTGCAAGGCAATCTCACAGGCGGCATGCTGCGTGAGGGTGTCGCATCCTGGCGTCCAAAGGATCGACGACCGCTCCCGACGACTGAACTCCACGGGCAGAAAATGCCGCAAGGTGCCGTGGTGTCCGTAGGGCTCGCCCGTCCAGTTGTAGATGCCCGCCACGAACACCGAGAAGCCGGCCGGTACGTTGACGAACGTCAGTGCCAGGCCTGTGCCATAGACGCTCGTCTTGGTGTCCATCCAACTGCCCGGTACGCTGGGTATCGGGTCGTTGTGATTGACCATGCGGTAGTGCACCAGGGGCTCGGCGTTCTTGACGAAGGAGGCATCGGCGGCGCGAGGGGCGCCGTAGGTGTAGAGCTGGATGTTGAAGCGTTCCGGTCTCAGCCGTAGCATTTCCGCGAGCAGCAAGGCCACTGCGCCGCCCAGGCTATGGCCGCAGATCAATAGCTTCTGGCCGGCATAGAACCGGTCCAGATAATCGGTTACAAAAGCCGTCGATTTTTTGGCTGCCCCATAAAACCCTCGGTGGACCTTACCGAGACCTTCTTCAAATGGGACCTGGAGCGCATCGGCGTCACGCAGGCCATCGGCGAGCATTTGTGCAGTGCCGCGCACCGCAATCAGGATCACTTCATCGTTGTGAGTGATGAAGGCCTGGGTGTCGGTGCTTTCTTCAGTTGCAGTGTCATCGAGAAAATGGATCTTGGCGGGGTGCTCCTGCTTCGTTCCCAATTCCGGATTGTTCACCGGGTAAAGAGCGGGATCGAACGGTACGATTTCCAACCGCTTGGAGTAGGGCACGTCTTCATACAGGGGGTAATAGGGTTTTGTTTGCCCCGGGTCGACCCTCCAGAGTTCCTCGCACTTGGCCAGCGCATCACCGAACCAGTTCCCCACGCTCGGTTGTTCAGGGAAGCTCACCGGCGTGTTTATCGGCGCCGCACCCGGTTGCTGGCCGAAGGGGCAATAACTCAAGGTCGCCATGAGCGCCAACTGGTACAGGTTGAGCGCACAGAACTCCGGGTCGCTGGACAGCATGGGCCGCAAGGCCCGCAGCGGGCGTACTTCCAGCACGGTATGTCCTTGAGGCATCAACGCCACGCCAACCGTGCCAAACTCACCCATGAGCTGTGTCGGGACTTGGTTGGGCGGGTAATGCCGGTAGACCTGCGGCGGCAGGTGGGTGACATGCTTGACCAGGTCGCGTACCTCCACCTGAAAGAACTGACCGGCGCAGGCTTGGGCGGGGATTTCTCGGGTGCGGGTGGCGTTATCGTTCAGGTAGCGGGTTTTCTCGGCGCGGACTTGGAGTTCGGTGATTTTGAGTGGATAGCTGTCTCTGCCCTGGAGCCCTATGTATAGCTGCTCCTGGCCTTGGTATTCATCATCCAAGGTCAAGGCGATCGGTCCGGCGAAGTGATTGTCAACTTTGCCCACGCCCGAGGCATCAAGATTGCCGCGGTACGTCTGCCCTTCCGAATCGGTGACGACATAGGCCAGCCATGCGTAAGGCTCGCCCGCGCCGGATTCATCCACCAATTGAAAGCTGGTCCATTTGCCTGCAACGGGGCAAGCGAAAATACGACTGCTCAGGCGGGACTCCAATTCCGTTTTAGACAGTGTCATGCAATAACTTCCTTATTCGGTACAGCCTGGGTAAATGGTGCATTGCCGTCCATCCGGCATTTGAAAACCGCTGAAGTCCTTGTGATTGCCGAAACAGAAGGCGTACTGATCCTCAAAGTTGTCGCCCATGCAGCGTTTCCAGCCGTTGGGAAACTTGACCCAGGTATCCTTCATGTAGGGTCTTTCATCGTCTGCCAACCTGATCTTCATCCGCACCGTTTTTCCCGGCAGTTGGTCAAGGGTGTACGCCGAAAAAGGCCGATCGTTTCCAACGTCGCCCTGTGGGTTGGTTTTTTTGCAGTCGAGGATCTTTCTGAGGACGCGGGGCCTGCCCGAAGTGCGAAACAGCCACTGGCATTGGCCGCGGAAAGTGCTCTCACCCGCTTCGTTGAAAGAGCCCTTGTATTGCTCTTCCAACTGATCCCGGATCACCACGTTGGCGGAATCTCGACTGGAGTCGAGCCAATGCGGACCATAGATGGAGCTGAGTTCGAGCTCGATACGGCTGACCACCAACGGACAGCCTTTGCGAGTTCTGCGGATAAGGATTTCGGCAACGGGCGAGTCTTTGCTCTTGAACACCGGTGCTAAGTTGTCCTTCTTCCCGACGGTGCAGGTTTCCCCCGGAGCGGGTACGTAACGCACCGCTGCCTCATAGGCAAAGCCAGGTGGCAGGTCAGCTGTAAACGTAAAAGTATCGGGCGGTCTCTCCGCGCATCCACCCGCCATCGCCAGGCAACAGCCCAGGGTTGCCATCCGTAAGGTCAGTTTCATAACGGCGCGTTTCCTTGCCAGAAATTGGCCATCAGCCGCACCCGTTCAAAATGCTCCTCGGGGCTTTCTCCTGCGCATACTTGCCATTGCGGCGTCAGGGTTTGAGCTGGCACCTGCAGGCTCTTGACCAATAGAAATGCCAGTTGCTCAGGCGCCAGCCAGTTCCAGGCTTCTGCCTGGTCGAGTGTTGCGCGCAGCCAGGCGTCCGGATCCTGGTGCTCAGCCAGTTTGACGTAGGCGTCCAGGTGCTCTGCCAGCAGGAAACGTCGAGCGTTGACCCGGCGGATTTCACGGGCTTGCTGTTCGGGTGCTGGCACCTGCAACCAAAGCGGCGCCGCCGGCACCGGGTGTATTCCGGGACCCGGGTTATCGACGCGCTCCCAACGAGCACCTTGCCAGTAGCACACGCTGGCCGCCGGCCCGAGATAGGCGGCATGCATCTCGACGGGCAAGTGTTTGAGCGCCCGGGCCAACACGCGAGCGTCCTGGAATCGATACACCGCCTGATCAGGGCGTTGACCAATGATCAACCGCTCACGCCAGTGCTCGACCAGCTTCGGTAGGTGGCCTTTGGGAAGGCTGGCCAGCCACCCCCAATGAGTGGCCGGCCGGCCAAACAGTTCGTTGATGTTTTTATCGTGGGGGTTATCGAAGGTGAAGACGAAGGGCCCGACCTCGCTGAGGTCGGCAAGCGGGGTTTGGCTATAAACGCTCAGGTAACAGTCGAACTGGCTGTTTTTGAGCAGCGCTTGGCGCATCGGCTGTTCGTTCTCTGAATCCAGGACCACACACAAGGCGTGCCCGAGGCGTTGTTGTTCGAACAACCATTGCTGCGGCAGTGAGTCGCTCATACGGTAGTGGTCTCCGTTGTGCAGACGCCCTCGCGACAGGCTTCACACAGGGGGCAAAAATCTGATCCTGCAGCCTTGCTGGCTGTCATGAGGGCGCGTTGAGTGGGGGCGAAGGTGGGTGGTAGGTTCAGCAACGTGGACAAGGGGGCGATCCCCTCCGGGTTGAGCGACGCGGCACGTGCACCCGACAACGGGGCGCCGCCCAACTGGATTTCACTGCTGCTAAAGATGCCGCCATGACCAATGACGATATGCTCACCCCCGGCACTCAAACTGAGGGTTGCGCCTGCTTCGAGGACCACATGGGCACCCGCCTTGATATGCACTTGCTGGCCGGCCTCAATGGCCAGCGTCTGGTCGGAGTAACTGCGGCGGTTAGTGGTGTGCAGCTGGTCGTTGCCCTTGATCTGGATGATGCGATCAGCAGCGATGGTTCGATGTTCGCTGGCGTGCAGCTCGGAGATGCTGTTTCCCTTGATCGTTTCCCGACGTTCGTTGCCGATCTCCAGTCGGCTGTCATGCTCGATTCTTTGCTCCATGTCGCGCTGGGCTCGGAGGTAAATAAGCTCTTGTCCGGCCCGGTCCTCCAGGTGCAGCTCATTGAAGCCCTTGCCACCAGGGGAACTGCGCGAACGAAACACTGTTCGAGTCTTGTGGGCGGGCAGCGGGTAAGGCGCAGGATTGGCGCTGTTGGTCAGGCATCCGCTGATCAAGGGTTTGTCTGGGTCGCCTTCCATGAACGTCACCAGGACTTCCATGCCCACCCTCGGGATCGTGACCGCGCCGTAGCTGTTACCGGCCCAGTTGGAAGCAACCCGCAGCCAGCAACTGCTGCGGTCATTAACCTGTCCTGCGCGATCCCAAAAGAACCTGACCTTCACGCGACCATACGGGTCGCAATGAATCTCTTCGCCTTCCGGGCCGGTGACGATCGCCGTCTGGCTGCCGGATATCCGTGGCTTTTCATGAAGTCGACGGGGACGAAAAATCGCATCCCATGGCGTGGCGACGAAGCGGTTCCGGTAGCCTTGGTTGCGCGCCCCTGGAGGTTCGGCATCGCCGCCCATGCCTTCCTCAAGCACTTGTGGCTGCCTGCCTTGATGGTGCACTGCAGTCAGCAACCACAGGTCATTCCATTCCTGGCGTGGGTGTTCACTCAGCGTCAGGAAGTGACCGGTCACCAATTCCGGCTGGTCACTCGTGCCCTCGACTTGGCAATAATCGGAGCGATGGCGTTCCAGCGCTCGCCGACTCAGCAACTTGCCGCGCTCTTCCTGGTTAAAGCCGCCGGGGTAATCGTAGGCCTCCAGGTCCGGAAGGATTTTTTCAATGGCTGGCTGGTATTTCTGTTCGAGGGCAATTGTCGCTTTCTGAAAATCGTAATCGCGGCGAGTGACCCGACTGGTTCGGGTTTCCAGCCGTACATTGAAGTGCTGGATCACTGGCTCTTCGCCGACCAAACCGCTGCCTTGCTTATAGGGGGTAGGGCGGCCGAGCCTTGGAAACACGGTCTGGTCATCGCCAAACACCAACTGATGGCCAGACTCACTGTGCTGGAAATGGTAGTGAAGGCCTTCTTCTTCACATAGCCGCGCGATGAAACCCAAGTCTGACTCGTTGTACTGTGCGCAGTACTCGCGTGGTGGATAACTGGAGTTCAACAGGAAGCGGTGTGCATCGCCAAGGATGCCGTGCTCTTTGAGAATCGACGCAATGATCTGCGGAACGCTGGTTTGCTGGAAGATGCGTTGATTGGTGCGGTATTGCAGATAAGCCAACCTGGGAACCAACTGCACGCTGTAGTGGGACAGGCGCTTGCCAGAGTCGCATTGAACTATCCGATGGATCTGCCCATGTATGCCGTGACCCTGATGATCAAAAACAAGGAAGGCTTGCTTATGTAACAGGTGCTCAAGCGTGATGTTTTTTTGTTCACTGACGAGGTCCACATCGAATTGATAAGGGGCGCTGATCGCTTCGTTGCCTTCAAACTTCAATACCTGAAGATCATGCCCAAGGTCCGGTATCTTCAGATGTAAACGCGGTAAATCATTCAGAGGGGGCATGTTTTGTACCTTGCTTCTGCTGGGCTCCTGATTTATTGAAGCAAGCCGCGGGAGGCTTGATGCGCCTCCAGGTGAAAAAAAGAAGGGTATGTAAGAGCGTTCTTTATCGTTGATAGGAAGAAACGATTTGAATCGATTCTATGTTGTGAAGGTATATGCAGGGTTGGCAAAAAATAGTAGCGGTTCTGTGTAAGTTAAAAATTTTTATGACTTTGGCTGTTTTCCAAGTTGGCTTCGTATTTAGAGAAAAGTCCTACATTTTTATTTTTTCAAACGCGGCATGCTTTCCGTCGGACGAAAAGCTGTGGGTAGACGCCTCGTCTGAAAGCGTTGTGGGTGTATTGAGCGAAACTTCCTACAAGTCACAGCGAATTCTACTTCTGGTTCTCGCAATCAACTGAGTCATAACACCCAAGCACCTATTGAAGGCTGTAAATGTCGTACTCCGAAAAACTCTCCGCACATTATCTGGCGCTCGCCAGGTCTCCGGTCTCTGGCAAGAACTTTGCGGGTGCGGACGTGCGTTTTTCGGATGAATACGAAGCCTTGGAGAGCGAGCTCGGCAAAGCCCAATCGATACATGAAAACAGCCAAGTCGATTGGTTGAAGGTCCTTGAGCAAAGTGAAGCCTTGTTGCGCACCCAGTCGAAAGATTTGCGAGTGGCGGCATGGCTGACGTGGGCGTTATATCAGCGTGAGTCCTTTCTTGGGCTGCTCGCTGGGCTGGGTCTCTTGCGGTATCTCTGTAAGAGCCACTGGCTCGAGCTCCACCCGGTCAAGGTTCGTACCCGCGCAGCCAGCCTCCATTGGCTCGTGCCGCGACTGGAGGCGGCGTTGGGCAATGATGTCGCGATACCAAAGCAGTTGACTTTGTTCCGGGATCTGGCGGAACACCTCGAAGAACTGGACGCTGCCTGCACCGCTCATCTGGGCGATGACGCACCTCTGTTACTGCCACTGTGCCGGCGCCTCAGGAAACAGGTGCAGCTCGCCAACGACAATCAGCCGCAGTCCGGCGCTGTCGGAACGGTAGTCGCTCAGGTCAGACAAGCCGCGACCCAGCTGCTCAATCCGGGCGCCCCGATCGAAAATGAAAAGGATGCCCACAAGGCGCTACGGGCCCAGCAGGAAAATGCTCGTCCGTTGTGCGCGTGGTGGCTCAAGCAAAAAGCAACCGACCCCCGAGCGCTGCGCCTGAGCCGGACCTTGCTATGGCTGGGGGTCGACGCTGTGCCCGAGCGCAACGCCGAGCAGGTCACCCTGTTGCGTGGGCTTCCTGGGGAAAGGCTCAAGGCTTATCAGGAAGGCCTCCAGCAAGGCAACTACGCGGATCTGCTGGTAGAAATCGAGGCCAGCCTGGCAAAGGCACCTTTCTGGTTCGACGGTCAAAGGCTTGCCTGGGAGTGCCTGCAAGGGCTGGGTGCAGAACTGGCCATGCGCGAAGTGGAAACGCACTTTGCATTGTTCATCCAACGCCTACCGAGTGTGATCGAACTGCGTTGGCATGACGGCGAGCCGTTCGCCGATCCGTCCACCCGGGCGTGGATCGCTGCCCAGGTCATGCCTCGTCTGGGAGCCCCCGACCCTGCGCCCCGTGCCGACGTCATCGATAGCCATGCGCCATGGGAGCGGGCTTTGGAAGAAGCTCAATTGAGCGTGCGCAGGGACGGCCTCAAGCCTGCGGTCCGGTTTCTCAAGCAAGAAATGCGCAACACCGACGGTGGGCGCGATCGCTTCCTTTGGCGGTTCGCGATGGCACGTTTGTGCTTCTCAGCCAAGAAATACGAGGTCGCCAAAGTTCAGCTCGAAGTGCTCGATCAAACGCTACAGGACGCGGGCTTGAATGCATGGGAACCCGACCTCGCATTGCAGGTGCTGCATCTGTTGTATCGCTGTTGCGAATTATTGCCCCAGAACCACGTCGTGCGCGAGTGCAAGGATGAAACCTACCGCAGGTTGTGTCATCTCGATCTCGAACGGGTAATCGAATAGGCCTGTAGGCCACCATTGTAAGGAAGGAAAATCATGGCCAAAGAAGGCTCTGTTGCCCCAAAAGAACGCATTAACGTCACCTTCAAACCCGCTACAGGCGGTGTTCAGGAAGAGATTGAGCTGCCGCTCAAACTGATGGCGATCGGGGACTACCTACACCGTCAGGACGAACGCAAGTTCGAAGATCGCAAACCTATCAGCATCGACAAGATGACCTTCGACGAGGTGCTGGCCAAGCAAGAACTTAGCTTGGTCCTCAGTGTCCCGAACCGTCTTCAGGAAGGAGGCGACACCGAGGAGCTCTCCGTGCAATTGCGGTTGAACTCGATGAAAGATTTCAACCCCGCAAGCCTGGTCGAGCAAGTGCCTGAACTTAGAAAACTGATGGAGCTGCGCGACGCGTTAGTCGCTCTCAAAGGGCCGTTGGGCAATGCACCGGCGTTTCGTAAAGCTATCGAAAGCGTGCTTGCCAACGATGAATCCCGCAGTCGCGTACTGGAAGAGCTGGGCCTGACGGCCCCAACCCCGGCCGTTTGACTCTCTAAGCCAAGGAAGACAGTGCATGAATACCCTAGCAGCGCATCAACAGAGCCGGGAGAACGGCGAGCATGGCATTCTGGAAAGCATCATCGCTCAAACGCGCCTGACGCCTGAGGACGACGCTTACGACATTGCCAGGCGTGGCGTGTCAGCCTTTATCGAAGAGCTTCTCAAGCCGCAAAACAGCGGCGAGCCAGTAAAAAAGGCCATGGTCGATCGCATGATTGCCGAGATCGACGTCAAGCTCAGTCGTCAGGTTGACGAGATTCTTCACCATTCAGACTTCCAGGCGTTGGAGTCAGCGTGGCGCGGTCTGCAGTTGCTGGTCGATCGCACCGATTTTCGCGAGAACATCAAGGTTGAGATGCTCAACATTTCCAAAGGCGATTTGCTGGATGACTTCGAAGATTCGCCAGAAATCATGCAGTCCGGCTTATACAAACATATCTATTCCGCCGAATACGGTCAGTTCGGCGGGCAGCCGGTGGGTGCGATTGTCGCGAACTACTTCATGTCCCCAAGCTCGCCTGACGTGAAGCTGATGCGGTACGTATCCAGCGTGGCCTGCATGTCTCACGCGCCATTCATTGCCGCGGCCGGCCCGGAATTCTTTGGTCTGGAAAGTTTCGCGGGCTTGCCGGATCTCAAGGACCTGAAGGACCACTTCGAAGGCCCGCACTTCGCCAAATGGCAGAGCTTCCGGCAATCGGAAGACGCTCGTTATATCGGTCTGACCGTGCCGCGATTCCTCTTGCGAAGTCCTTATGATCCGCAAGAGAACCCGGTCAAGTCGTTCGTCTATAAAGAGACCGTCGCCAACAGTCACGAACATTACCTATGGGGCAACACCGCGTATGCGTTCGGTACCCGCCTTACCGATAGCTTTGCCAAGTTTCGCTGGTGTCCGAACATCGTCGGCCCCCAGAGCGGAGGCGCAGTTGAAGATTTGCCGCTGCACCACTTCGAGAGCATGGGTGAAATCGAAACCAAGATTCCAACCGAAGTATTGATTTCCGACCGGCGTGAGTACGAGTTGGCCGAAGAAGGCTTCATCTCGTTGACCATGCGCAAAGGTAGCGATAACGCGGCGTTTTTTTCCGCCAGTTCTGTGCAGAAGCCGAAGTTCTTCGGCATCAGTGCTGAAGGCAAGATGAACGAGCTGAACTACAAGCTCGGAACCCAACTGCCGTACATGATGATCGTTAACCGCTTGGCCCATTACGTGAAAGTGCTACAGCGCGAACAGCTCGGTTCGTGGAAAGAACGTACGGATCTGGAACTGCAACTTAACAAGTGGATTCGCCAGTACGTTGCCGACCAGGAGAATCCAAGTGCCGAGGTCCGCGGCCGCCGGCCCCTGCGTGCTGCCCAAATCGTTGTCACTGATGTGGAGGGGGAGCCTGGCTGGTACCGCGTCAGCCTGAACGTGCGCCCGCACTTCAAATACATGGGTGCCGATTTCACTTTATCGCTGGTTGGCAAGCTGGACAAGGTGTGAGCGGAGCCTGACCCATGACTGGCTATGGCAGCCTTTTCGAGCGTTTGAATGGCGCTATCGAAACACGTGCGGGCATGAGTCGAGAGGCTTGTGGGATGGCTTCCGTGGCTGCCCATCTGGCGAAGATGCTTAGCACCCGTGCAGGTAGCGTGCAGACGGCGTCCGATTACGGATTGCCAGACCTGAACGATATGCGCCTGAGTTTGCATGACGCCCGTAGCCAGGCCCGTTATGCAATCCAGATGTTTATCGAGGCTTACGAGCCGCGTTTGAGCAATGTGTGCGTCACCGTAATGCCGAATCGTGTCGATCCGCTTCGTCTGTCCTTCAGCATCGACGCCTTGCTGAAGATAGAAGGTTTCAAGCGGCAGGTAAGTTTTTCCGCATGCCTGGATGGCAGCGGGCAAATCAAGGTCAGTCAGGGATAGCCGTCATGTCGTTCAATCATTACTACCAGAGCGAACTCACCGCGCTTCGCCAGTTGGGCCAGCGTTTTGCCGAGCGCAATCCCGCCCTGGCCCCGTATCTGGGGCAGGCTGGGCGTGATCCCGATGTGGAGCGCTTGTTGGAAGGGGTGGCTTTCCTGACGGGGCGTTTACGCCAGAAGCTCGATGACGAATTGCCGGAGCTTAGCCATTCCCTGATGCAACTGCTGTGGCCGAACTATATGCGGCCGTTACCGGCTTTCAGCATCCTCCAGTTCGAGCCGCTGCAGCGAACGGGGCCCGCACTGCGGGTGGAGCGTGATACGCCGGTCGAGAGTAAGCCGATCCAGGAGGTGCGCTGCAAATTCCGTACGTGTTATCCGACCGAGGTGATGTCACTGGTTCTGACCGGGCTCAGTCATTCGGTAAAGGGCGACGGTTCTCTGCTAAGCCTGCGTTTGCAGATGCAATGCGACGGCCATCTTGGTGAACTCCAGCTGAGCCGTTTGCGGCTGCACTTCGCCGGAGAGCGTTACATCAGCCAGATGTTGTATCTGGATTTGATACGCAATCTGGACAGTATCGAGCTGGTACCACTGGATGGCGACGGTCGGCCCGTGAGTACCTCGGACGGTGGTCCCATGACGTTCAGGATCGCAGCCAAGCAAGTCGAGCCGGTTGGGTTTGCCGAAGAGGAGGCTTTGGTTCCGTATCCGCTGAATACCTTTCGTGGCTATCGCTATCTGCAAGAGTACTTTGCTTTTCAGGACAAGTTCCTCTTCGTCGACGTCAACGGCCTGGACGTGCTCAATGTTGTGCCACAAGACACCCTGAAACAAATGCGCGGGTTTGAGCTGCGCTTTGATATTCGCAAGGGCGGCGCCCAGCGGCTGCGTCCCACGCTGGATAACGTGAAGCTCTACTGCACGCCTATAGTCAATCTGTTCAAGCATGACGCCCAGCCGATTCGCCTGGATGGAAAACAGGATGAATATCTGCTGCTGCCCGCTCAATACGAACCGGCGCACTGCGGCGTGTTTTCGGTTGAAAGTGTCACCGGCTGGAACCCCGGTGGCCTGGGGTACCGAGCCTATGTGCCATTCGAGTCTTTCGAACACGACTCCAGTTTCGACGTGCCGGGTAATCAAGCCTATTACAGCGTTCGACAGCGCCCATCGCTTCTTCACGGAGGGCTGGATACTTGCTTGGGCTTTGGCGTCCGGAACAACCCGGCGCACGAAACTCTGTCGATCGAACTGGTGTGCACCAACCGAAACTTGCCGAGCCTGCTTAAGCCGGGTGATATCAACCAGCAAGGCGAAAAAAGCGCGGAATCGCTCGGCTTTCGCAACATCGGGGTAGTCACCCCAAGCTTTGCGCCTCCATTGGATCGAGATTTCCTCTGGAAGCTCGTCAGCAACATGTCGCTCAACTACCTGTCCCTGGCTGACGTCAACGCGCTGAAGGTGATACTCGAAACCTACGATTTTCCGCGCTACTACGACGAACAGACCGAGAAGGTCAGCAAGCGTCTGCTGGATAGCCTCAAGTCGATCAGACATCGCCATGTCGATCGGCTCTATCGTGGCCTGCCGGTTCGGGGTTTATGTACGGAGCTGACAATCGACCCGCAGGGATATATCGGCGAAGGCGACCTGTTCGTCTTCGCTTCCGTTCTCAACGAGTTTTTTTCGCTCTATGCCAGTCTCAATTCGTACCACGAGTTGCGGGTGAACAGCACACAGGGAGAGGTGTACCAATGGTTACCCCGCATGGGACAGCAGCCGCTTCTTTAAGCGCGCTGACGAAGGGTATCCGCGAATACTCGTTATTTCAGGCGGTGCTGCTGATTATAGATCGGCTGCGCGAGGCCCACCCCCAGCTGGACGACGAAGCACTCTACGACCTGTTGGAGTTCCAGGCTAACCCGAGTCTTGGATTTCCTGCCAGCGATATCGAGCGGGTGGTGTTTTTTGAGGAGCATGGGCAGACGCGAGCTCGTCTGAGCCTGAATCTGATCAGCCTGGTAGGCACGGGATCACCATTACCGGCGTTCTACGGTGAGCAAGCGTTGAGCGAGGGGGATGATAATCCGACTCGCCAATTCCTTGATCTTCTTCATCATCGGCTGCAACGGCTGATGCTACCGATCTGGCGCAAATATCGTTATTGCGCCAGTTTTCAAAATGGCGCCCAGGACCCGTTTTCCGAGCAACTGTTCGCCCTGATAGGCCTGCGGGGCGAAGAGATACGCAAGGCCACTCAACTGAACTGGAAGCGCCTGCTGCCCTACCTCGGCCTGTTGAGCCTGCGGGCTCACTCTGCGGCCTTGATAGAAGCGGTACTGCGTTATTACTTCAAGCACCCCGAGCTCCACCTCGAACAGTGCGTTGAGCGCCGGGTGAACATTCTGGGTGAGCAGCGCAGTTGTTTGGGAAGCGCCAACAGTTTGTTGAGCGAAGACTTGGTGCTGGGCGAGCGGGTTCGTGACCGCAGCGGCAAATTCCGGATTCACATCGGTGCGCTGGATTGGCAGCGTTTTCACGAGTTTCTGCCGATCGGCGTGGGTTACCAGCCACTGTGCGCATTGGTGCGATTTATCCTGCGCGACCCCCTCGAATATGACATTCGCCTGGTCTTGCGACAGGAGGAATTACGGGAGCTAAGCATCGGGGAACGAAACACCTGCCGCTTGGGATGGACCAGTTGGCTGGGGCATGAACACGCCGATGGCGTGGTGATCCTTGGCAGTAACATCATCAGGAACGAATGACATGATCAACATAGACCTCCAGCAGCTTATCCAGACGCTTGATGCCGATACCCGAAGCGACTTGGAGCGCTCGGCCGAGCGATGCGTGGATCGTGGTGCAAACAAGATCCTGATTGAAGACCTGTTGCTGAGCCTACTCGAGCGTGACCAGGGCCTGCTTGGACGCGCCTTGCAAGATGCAGGAGTAAGCGCAAGTGAGCTGATCGCCACGCTGCAGCCACGGACGGAACATGAAACTTCACGTAATCCGGTATTTGCCCCTGAGCTGATCCAATGGCTGCAGGATGCGCTTTTGTCGGCCAACCTCGAACTGGCCCAGAGCATGGTCACTGAGGCTGCTTTGATTCTGGCGCTGCTGAGTAACCCGGTGCGCCATGCAGGCACTCGTTACCAGTCCGTGCTTGCCCGTTTGAACATAGAACGATTGAAAGAATTCGCCTTGTCACGACAGGTTCAGCCGGGGGCAGGACATCTCGCTGTCCCGACCGAGTCGCTTTTGGAACGCTTCACCCACAACCTTACCCAGCAGGCCCGTGACGGCAAGCTGGACCCGGTGCTTTGTCGGGACGGGGAAATCAGGCAGATGATCGACATCCTCTCTCGACGCCGCAAAAACAACCCGATAGTGGTCGGTGAAGCCGGGGTCGGCAAGACTGCCATCGTAGAGGGGCTGGCCTTGCGCATCGCCTGCGGAGAAGTCCCGTCCGGGCTCGAGGGGGTGGAGATCCTGTCGTTGGACATGGGCCTCCTGCAGGCCGGCGCTAGTATCAAAGGGGAGTTCGAACGTCGTCTCAAAGGAGTGATCGATGGGGTCAAGACGGCGCCCAATAGCACTATTCTATTCATCGACGAAGCCCACACGCTGATCGGTGCGGGTGGCGCCGCCGGCGGTTCTGATGCGGCTAACCTGCTCAAGCCAGCTTTGGCGAGGGGCGAACTGCGCACTATCGCAGCTACCACTTGGACCGAGTACAAGAAATATTTCGAGAAGGACCCTGCTCTTGCCCGCCGTTTCCAGCCGGTGCAATTGCACGAACCGACTGTCAGTGAAGCGGTGACCATCCTCCGTGGTCTGGCCCAGACCTATGAGGCGAGCCACGGTATCTATCTGCGTGACGATGCCGTGGTCGCGGCGGCGCAGCTATCGGCTCGCTATTTGGCCGGTCGCCAGCTGCCAGACAAGGCTATCGATGTGCTTGATACCGCCTGTGCTCGCGTGCGTATCAGCCTCGCCGTCGCTCCGCAACGCCTTGAGCGCATGCGCGCAGAGCTGGTCGAAGGCGAGCGGCAGTGTCAGGCGTTGCGTCGTGATGCGACAGCGGGCTTGTCGATTGATCTTCAGGCTTTGCAGGCGCTGCAGGTGCAATTGGCAACCACTGATGAGGAGCGCCTCGCGCTGGAAGCTCAATGGACTGAACAACGAATTCTGGTCGAGCGCCTGCTATCGCTGCGTCGGCAATTGGCTGCGGCGCGGGAAAACAGGACGGAGTTTCCTCAGGAGGTCGAAACGCTGGACGCGGCGTTGCACGAAACCTACGACGCATTAGTGATTGCACAGGCCAAGGAACGCCTGGTCAGCTTTGAGGTGTGCCCGCGTCTGGTGGCCGAAGTGATCAATGCCTGGACGGGCATACCGTTGGCTCAGCTGGCTTGCGAGCACAACATTAAAATCACGCGTTTCGCGGCTGATTTGCGCACTCGCATCAGGGGCCAGGAACCGGCCGTGCAGGCGCTTGATCGAGCGATGCGTGCGGTTGCAGCTGGCTTGAACAAACCCGAGGCTCCCGCGGGCGTGTTTCTGCTGGTAGGGCCCAGCGGCGTCGGCAAGACCGAAACGGCGTTGGCCCTGGCTGACCTGCTTTATGGGGGTGATCGCTTCATCACAACGCTCAACATGGCCGAGTTTCAGGAGAAACATACCGTTTCGCGGCTGATAGGCGCGCCGCCAGGCTATGTTGGCTTTGGCGAGGGCGGCATGCTCACCGAAGCTGTTCGACAGCGACCCTATTCAGTCATCTTGCTCGATGAGGTCGAAAAGGCCGACCCGGATGTGCTGAATCTGTTCTACCAGATCTTTGATAAGGGCCTGGCCAATGACGGCGAAGGGCGGGAGATCAATTTTCGCAACACGCTGATTCTGATGACGTCGAATCTGGGCAGCGAATGCATCAGCAAATTGTGCCAGAGCGACGCACGACCGAGTGCCGAGCGCCTTGAAGAGGCTATTCGGCCCCTGCTCTCCAGGCATTTCAAGCCTGCACTCCTGGCGCGTATGTGTGTGGTGCCGTACTACCCCGTAAGCGGCGCGGTATTGCGCGAGCTGGTGGAGCTGAAGTTGGGTCGTTTGGGCGAACGGTTGAAGCGTCGGCAGTTGGGCTTCAGTTTCTGCGTGCGACTTGTGGACCACCTGGTCGAGCGCTGCACTCGAAGTGAAAGTGGCGCGCGGTTCATTGACCACTTGCTCGATTTGCATTTGATGCCTTGGCTGGCTGATGGCTTGCTCGCCGCCATGGAGGTCGGCGAAAAACCGCGGCATGTACACGCCACTCTGGATGACCAGGCTCGCGTAGCCTGTGAGTTCGCTTGATGAGCATGCTTTTGGCTCATGTGTCGCAACCGCTGGCGTATGCCGAAGCCTTGTTGGGACAGCTTTCCAGTCTTTCGAGATCAGTTGACGATGCGACGTTGCTCGGAGACTTCGTCCAGGGTGCGGCGCGGCTAAGCGGTTGTGAACTGGCTCAGTTGTATTTGCTGGACGCCACGGGGCCTAGCCTCGAAATCAACAGTGAGTGCCTTGACGGTCGGTTGCAATTTCGTGAGAGCCTGCCTTGCAATTATTACGATGAACAGTTGCTGCAGTTTTCGCTATGCCAGAATCGTGTGGTATGCCTTGATGCGTTGAGCGGTAGCGTGCACAACACGCGTTTCCTACCGGTCCGCGCCGCGCCGTGGCAGTCGCTGCTGTGCGTGCCGCTTGTCACGGCACCGGGCGTTATCAAAGGTCTGTTGCTCTGTGCCAGCGTCAAGCACATCGACCTCTGCGGATTTGCTGAATCCTTGGGGCTACTGGGGGCGTTTGCGCTCAGTCAGATTCATCTGTTGCAACGTCAGCATCGCCCTGCCAGCAAAACCCTGCCCATTGCAAACAACGTCCCGAGTGCTTCCGGTTATGGACTGATTGGTAGGAGCGCGGCGATGCGCCAGACCTGCCTGTTGGTCAGTAAGGTCATCAACAGTCCTTACACCGTCCTGCTGTGTGGCGAGACGGGCACTGGCAAGGAAGTGGTGGCCCGTGCTGTCCATGATTACGGTCCACGTCGCTCCGAGGCATTTATCGTCCAGAACTGCGCGGCGCTCCCGGAACATCTGCTCGAAAGCGAGCTGTTCGGTTACCGCAAAGGGGCATTCACTGGTGCGGATCGAGACCGCATCGGATTATTCGATGCGGCGGACAAGGGCACGTTGTTGCTCGATGAAATCGGCGACATGCCCTTATCTCTCCAGGCCAAGCTGCTACGAGTTTTGCAGGAAGGTGAAGTCCGTCCGTTGGGATCCAACCACACGCATAAAATTGACGTTCGCATCATTGCCGCCACCCATCGGGACCTGAAGCTCTTGATGAGTGAGGGTAAGTTCCGCGAAGACCTTTACTACCGCCTTGCACAGTTTCCGATCCAGTTGCCGGCGCTACGCCAGCGCGGCCCCGACATCACTGAATTGGCACGACACTTTGCCGAAAAGGCTTGTGCACTCTTGCAACGAGATCGTTTGGGTTGGTCCGACGCGGCACTGGCTCATCTGACTGATTACAGTTTTCCAGGAAACATACGTGAACTCAAAGGCATCGTGGAACGAGCCGTGCTTTTGTGCGAGGGCGGCGAGCTGCAGGTAGAGCATTTTGCACTGCACAACAAAAACCCACCCGACCAGGGACCTTTAAGCCTTCGCGAACAGATGGAGCAAATCGAACGCAACCTGGTGATTGATTGCCTGCGCAAGAACGACGGCAACCAGACCATTGCTGCCCGCCAACTTGGTCTGCCGCGCCGCACGCTGCAGTACCGAATGAGCCGTCTGAAAATACGCCGAAAGGATGCCAAGGATTGATCCTGTTCATCGCCATCCGTACCGATTTCATCATCCATCTTCCGAGGGCCTTCGAATGCCTGCTCGTTCATGTCCAACCGTCCTGCTGGCCTTCGTCGTGTTGTTCGGCCTCGGAGGTTGTAGCAGCAACTTCAAATTTTCCGACAGCGATTATCGCCCCCTGGGTGATCCGCAAGCGGTCAATCGCGGCAAGTGACCGCAAGGAGCGCCATCAATGGAAATAGTTTTTGAACTGCTGAAGGCCAAGCAATTCATTCCCCCTGATTTGTGCCGTCAGACGTTCGGACCGGCTGGTGGCGTCATTGGACGGGGTGAGGATTGCGATTGGGTCATTCCAGACAGTGAGCGCCTCCTGTCCAAGCGTCATGCACAGGTGAGTTTCCGGGAAGGCATGTTTTTCCTGACCGACACCAGCGGTAATGGCATCTCCAACCGTGAAAGTGGGGTGCGCCTTTCCAGAGGGGAGTCGATACGGATCAAGGACGGTGATGTCTACATCATGGGCCGATTTGAGCTACGAGCACGGCTGGTCGTAGATATGACGATCGGTGCCGGGACCAGCAGTCCGGAACCGGCAGGTCACCACATTCCGGACGATGCATTCCTTGATCTCGACCCGCTGAGGGCGCTGGACCAGCAGGAGAGTGTTTTCTGTGAAATAGATGAGTTGATTGATCCCTTTGCGATGCCCTTGCATGCCTTGGGACGTTCTGACCGGGCGCGGGTCGACATGGAAAATCTGCTATTGCCGGAACTGGTCGAAGCTGTGGCCGAGCCAGCCCCATTCCCGCTGTCGGACACAGCCAAGCCAATAGACGAAGAGTTCTGGCAGCGCTTCGGTATGTCATTGGATATGGATCTCAGTGGTCTGGATGAGCAGGACCGTAAAGCATTGGCAATCAACGTCGCGCTGTTGTTCAAGCAAAGCGTCAAAGGCCTGCAGCAAAGTCTGCGTACCCGCTCGGACCTGAAGTGCGAACTACACCTCGCCCGGACCCCCATTCAAGGTAATCAGAGAAATCCGTTGAAGTACCACGACGACGCTTTGGAGGCGTTGTTGCATCCGAGTGCGGCTGGCCAGTTGACGGCCAGCGAGGCCATTAGCTGTGCATTTCGTGACCTCCAGGCCCATCAGTTGGCCCTGCTTAGCGCCAGCCGCGTCACGTTGCGCGCAACGTTGGAGCATTTTTCCCCCCGGCAAGTAGTTCTGCGCATGGAGCGAGAGAGGCGGTGGTTACTCAACACTTCTGGTCGGTACTGGCGAGCCTATAGCCGTCATCATCAGGCGTTGTGTCAAGACGATGACTGGACCGAGCGCCTGCTGGCCCGGGATTTCGCTAAGGCTTATGAAGAACAGGTTCGCCTGATTTCCGCCCTGCAACATGACCCTCATGGATGACGTATATGTATCGCATCACCGTGCTTTTACTCAAGATTCTGGCGCTTGTTTCAATGACTCCAATGGTTGGTTGCGTCACGTTGTCGCCATTCTCGACGATGACCAAGCTCGACCTCACGCTGATTGCCAGCGATCAACTCAATCTGGATTTGAATGGGCGGCCATCTCCCGTAGTGGTGCGTTTGTTTGAGCTAAAGCATCCGGTGGCCTTTGAAAACGCGAACTTCTTCAGCCTTTATGAACGTGCTGGCGAATCCCTGTCACTGGATTTGCTCGCCAGCGAAGAGTTGGAGTTGCGTCCAGGAGAAACCGTCAGGCTCAGGCTCGACATTGCAGGCGGCGGTCGTTACGTGGGTGTACTCGCAGCGTATCGTGACCTGCCGCAGACACAGTGGCGCTACACGCTGCCAGTCGCCGCGGCTCGAGTGACTGAAGTGAGTCTGATCCTTGATCAGGACGGCATCGGAAACTTTCCCGTAAGCCTCGCCAGGGCAGCCGATCTATGAGTCACGATAAAGTCATCTGGCAGGAAGGGATGTTACTGCGACCCCAGCATCTGCAGCACAACGATCGATATTTCGATCACCAACTGAAGGTTCGCACCCAATTGCTGAGCGCTTACGTCTGGGGCTTCCTGGCGCTGGAGATAGATGTGCAGTTCCTCAACATGAGCCGGCTGGTAATCAGCAAAGCTTCGGGCGTCCTGC
Source organism: Pseudomonas marvdashtae (assembly GCF_014268655.2). Lineage (NCBI taxonomy): Bacteria > Pseudomonadati > Pseudomonadota > Gammaproteobacteria > Pseudomonadales > Pseudomonadaceae > Pseudomonas > Pseudomonas marvdashtae. The sequence continues at coordinate 91,906 of NZ_JABWQX020000003.1, read as the reverse complement.
CAGACGGCAGCTTGTTCGAACTGGACGGTAATACCGAACCGCTAGTTTTGGAGGTGCCTCCCAATACCTGCAACACGCCGGTCTATCTAGCGCTGCCACTGATGACCGGCAATCACATCGAGTCCCGGCGTCCAGAGCAGACAGAAGTGTTGGCGCGCTATACCAGCTATGAAATGCAGGTGACTGACTCCAATGCCGAAGATGCTTTTAGCAGCCAGGTCAGCTGCGGCCGTCTGAACTTTTGTCTTCTACTGGGTGAACAGAAGAGTGACCAGGTTTTCGTGAAGCTCAAGCTCTGCGAGGTGCTTGATACGACACGCGATGGCGTGATCAGGCTCAATACGGATTTTGTTCCTACGTTTATCCAGATCAAATCCTCCAGCTATCTGTCGTCGTGTCTCAAGGAAGTCATAGCCATGCTCGGCCACCGGGGCGAGAGCCTCGCTGAGCGGATTCGCTCCAACGGGAAAATGGGCGGTGCGCAAGTCGGTGATTTCATGATGCTGCAGATGATCAACCGCACTGAATTGTTGCTGCGCCATTATCAGGACCTGGAGCAAGTTCACCCCGAAACGCTATATCGGACGCTGTTGGCTGTGTTGGGCGACTTGGCGGCTTTTTCCACGGATAGCAAGCGCCCGTCGTTTGACAACCGCTACCAGCACAGTGACCAAGGCGTATGCTTTCGGGGCCTGATGCAGTCAATTCGCCAAGTCTTGTCGATGGTGCTCGAACAGCATGCCATCGAATTGCAATTGCAGGTTCGCCAGTACGGCATCAGCGTTGCGCCGATGCATGATTTTTCTCTACTGGACTCGGCGTCGTTCGTACTGGCAGCGAGCGCCAGTTGTGACAGTGAGGAGTTGCGCCGTCGCTTGCCATCGCATCTGAAGATTGGTCCGGTGGAACGCATTCGCGAACTGGTGAACTTGCATTTGCCGGGTATTAAGATCAGACCTTTGCCGGTGGCGCCGCGGCAGATCGCGTTCCATGCCAACAAAACCTACTTCATCCTCGAACCCACTGCCGAAGACCTTGTTCAGGTAAAGCGCTCAGCAGGCTTTGCATTTCATCTTTCCGGCGAGTTCGGTGAGCTTGAGCTGAATTTTTGGGCCATCAGGAATTGACCGAAATGGATAAGGAAAATCCTCAGGACGAAACAACCGTTCTGCTCGATCATCACGGGCGCCTTCCTGCTTCGGGGCCACTGACCGATGCTGTTGCGCCGCCGCTCATTAAACAGCTGGAAGAGCGGATGATTTATGCCGCGTGCCAGCCTCGATCTCGAATTTTCATCGCCAGCCTCAATCCGTTGGTCGCGGCCGCCTCCGGGTTGTTGGCCCAAGTAGTATTGCTCAAGCAGGGGCGCGATCGCGCCGAGCTGAACACGCTCAAGCAAGAGCTTTCCCTGGAATTGAAGCAGTTCGAAGCCCTGGCGTTGAGGGGAGGCGTTGAGGAAAGTCAGTTGGTTGCCGCCCGCTATGTGCTGTGCACCGTGCTTGATGAAACGGTGGTGGCCTCGTCGTGGGGGCATGGAAGTGGCTGGTCGCAGATTAGCTTGCTGAGCAGTTTTCACAACGAAACTTTTGGTGGCGAGAAGGTCTTCCAACTGATTGATCGCCTGTCAAAAGATCCCGTCAAGCATTTGCACATGCTGGAGTTGTTATATCTGTGCCTGTCCCTTGGCTTTGAAGGCATGTACCGGATCAAGTCCCGCGGAGCACTTGAGCTCGAAGGGATCCGTGATGCCCTTTACCGTTCCATTCGGCAGGTACGTGGCGACATCTCTCAACAATTTTCGCCTCGTTTGGAGAGCTTTGTTGGCGTGCGGCATAGGCCCGTGCGCATTGTTCCTGCCTGGGCAGTGACGATTTTCACGTTGGTCTTTCTCGGAGCGATGTACTCGGGTTTCGCCTGGGTATTGGAAGAACAACGCGCAAACATACTGCAACTCTATCAATTGCCAGAGCCGGTTATTGTTCAACCGCTGCCTTAAGACAGGGACGTGTCATGAAAATGTTTTTCAGGGAAATCGAGGCCTGGTTGCGTCGGACTTGGGTCTGGACACTGTCATGCGTACTTTGCGTGGGGTTGTTGGTGTGGTTCTTCGGACCGCTGCTGGCAGTAGACGATTACAAATTCTGGGCGAGCCCGACGGCACGTCTCTTGACGATCTGCGTATTGTTCCTGGGGTGGGGCCTGGGCATGGTTTTGTTCAATGAGCGTACTGATTCGAATAAGAAACCCCAACAAACCGACGCGCAATCTCCTCGCATTTTCGACCAGACCCGATCTGACGATGAGCGACGCGAACTGCGCTCGCGCTTCAAGCAAGCCCTGAGAGTATTAAAGACCTCGAGTCTTTACCACGACGAACGCGAGCGCAATGACTTGCCGTGGTATTTGCTAGTGGGACCACTCGCCAGCGGCAAGACCAGTTTGCTGCGAAGCGCCGGTCTGGATTTTCCACTTAACAGGCTTGATAAAAAAACGTTGGCCGATGTGTCGGGCACGCGCAATTGCGACTGGTATTTCGCCCAACAGGCGGTACTGATCGATACCGCCGGACGTTATTTGAATCAGGCAGATACGGACGTCGACGCTAGCGCATGGAATGTACTGCTTCAACTGTTGCGCAAGTACCGTCGTGGTCGGCCGTTGAGCGGCGTATTGGTAACGGTGCCTGTCGAATTTCTATGGACGGGAAGTGAAGACGAAGTTGCCACGCTGGCCTGTCAGATACGTGGCCGTTTGCAGGAAGTTCAACGGCAACTGCGTGTCGATGTACCTATTTATCTGGTGCTGAGCAAGGCGGACAGTTTGCCTGGCTTCAGCGAGTTCTTCGATACTTTGTCACGGGAAGAGAGCGACCAAGTGCTGGGAATGAGTTTTAGCCGGGACCAGCGCGGTAGCGACTTGGATGTGTTGCGAGCCGAGTTCGAGGCGCTGCTGCATAGACTCAACAGCCAGTTACTCATGCGATTGCACCTGGAGCGCGATATCAGACGTCGCGGGCTGATTCTGGATTTTCCACAACGGCTGGCACAGGTAGGTCCTAATCTGTGCTTGCTGGTCGATCTGGCTTTTAATGGCGACGTCTGTCCGCTCCGCGGTGTTTACCTGACCTGCGCGTCGCCGACGCCCCGTCATGTGGCATCGACTGGTCCTGACCATGCAAGACCTCGAGTTTCCAGCGATGCGCTGCCGTCGCGTGAAGGCCACAACGGCCGATTTATTCACCACCTCTTCACCAGGATCATTTTTCCGGAGGCCGGGCTGGCGAGCCCTGATCGGCGCGATAGAAGGCGTCTTTATTGGGGTCAACGCGCACTGTATATCGGAGCGCTGACAACCCTAGGCCTTTTTGGGCTGTTATGGGCGAACGGTTTCTCAGCCAACCACCAACGTCTGGAGTCCCTGCGTACGATGGCACAACGCTGGGATCAGCAGCGTTCGGCCCAAACCGCCATTGATGATTCGATGGCGATGCTCGAGGCGCTTGATATCCGTTTCGAGGCCACAAAGGTTTTCCCTCCTGCGAAAGCGGTGCCTTTGTACGAGCGCATCGGTCTCTATCAAGGTGAGGCGAGCAGGTCGACGGTGCTCGGCGCATATGAGCATGAATTGCTGTCACAGCTATTGCCACGCGTTGCCAAGATGCTGGAGGGGCATATTCATGACAACCTGAATGAACGCGAGCAACTGCTCAACAGCCTGCGCGCATATCTGATGCTTGCCCAGCCCGAGCGCCGCGACAATGCATGGCTCAAGACACGGGTGGCCCGTGAATGGTCACAGAGATACCCCGGTAATACGGGATTACAGAGCGGATTGCTTGCCCATTTCGAGCGTCTATTGGAGCAACCGTTCATTCATAGCCTCAACGATTCGTTGGTGGTCCAGTCTCGGGAGATGCTGCGCAGTGAGTCGTTGGCGACTGTCGTCTATCGAATGCTTCGCGAGCAGGCCAGCCATCTACCGCAATATAGGCTCAGCCAGCACCTGGGTCCGCAAGGATCGTTGCTGGTTGGTGCTGATCATCTCATTCCCGGGTTCTACACCCGTCAAGGGTACGAGCAATACTTCTCCGTTCAGGGCATGACGCTGGTCACCGGACTGCTGCGTGACAACTGGGTCCTGGGTGGGGACGGAAGCCTTAGCGGCATGGATTTGCGTCGTCTGCGGATCGAGTTGGAGCAGTTGTATTTTCATGACTACGCCGACGTCTGGGGCGAAGCGATCGGTCAGGTAGGGTTGCAACCGGTCCGAGGCGCAGGCGATGCTGCCGAGCAACTGGTGGGGTTGACCTCAGCTCATTCACCCATCCTGCAACTGCTGGTACAGGTGCGTGAAAACACTCGGATTCCGAGCGTTTCCGAGCGCATCGAGGATGCTGCGCAAGTGGCTGGGAACACTATTCAACTTGCAACAATCGCCAGTAAGGTCTCCGATTCGGTGGTGAGAGATGTGCCGGATACTGGCCAGAAAGCCTTGCAGCGGCGCTTTGAGCCGTTGCACCGTCTGTTGGACGCTGATAACGGTCCTGCAGCTGACCTGACCCTGGCCCTGCGTGCCCTGGAGGATACCCAATTGCAGATGGCAAGCCTGGCACGTGCTAGCGCACCGGAGCAGGCCGCATTTGAACTGGCTAAACATCGAATGGGTGGCCAGCGCGATGCCTTGAGCAATCTGCGTAGCGCGTCGGCACGTTTGCCACGCCCGATCAGTGGTTGGTTTAACGGGTTGGCCGAGGATAGCTGGCGCTTGGTGCTCAGCGATTCATACCGCTACCTGAACCAGCGTTATCAAAACGAGCTGTACAGTTTTTACGGTAAGGCAATCAATAAGCGATATCCCTTCAGCGCCCTCAGTGTCAGCGATGTAGCGATTAGCGATTTCCGGGAGTTTTTCAAGGATCAAGGCGTTGTCGACCGATTCTTCGAGAGCTATATGCGTCCTTTCGTAAGCGGCCAGGCGGGGCACTACCGACTGCTTAGCGTTGACGGCCAGAGCTTGCCCATGTCCAAGGCTTATTTAGATCAGATGGCGACTGTGCATACCATTCGCCAGAGCTTTTTTGTGGATAATCCTGCTGAGCCACAAGTTCAGTTCAAATTGGAACCCTACACACTTGACCCGGCAGTGAGCCGATCCGAATTTCGCTTTGGCGACAAAATACTGGAGTACCGCCACGGTCCTATACAGCCCATGACCTTCACATGGCCGATCGAGGCGCAGGATGGTCGGGCATCTCTTTTGCTGGAGAGAATGGCCGGAGGGCGCGGTATCGGCATCGAGAAAAACACCGGGCCGTGGTCGCTGTTTCGTTTGCTCGACATTATGCAAACCGAATACCTGACGGGTCGCGACGTACGCGTGCTCAAGGCCGACCTCGGTGGCCTGCGAGCCAACTACTTATTGATGAGCCAGCGCACGCCGAACCCTTTTGACATGGCCGTGTTACGGACATTCAGAATGCCGGTACAGCTCTGATGCATGACGCCAGCCGCTGGCGTAGCGCCGCGCGTACGGACCCTGGAAAGGTCCGCCCAAGGAACGAGGATACTTTCCTGGACTGCCCGGAGCGGGGATTATGGGCGGTTGCCGACGGGATGGGCGGTTATCCGGGCGGCGATATTGCCAGTCAGTTGATTGTAGCCAACCTGGCCGAGCTACCTCTTTGCCCAGATATCGGGCAGCGCTCGAGAGCCGTGCGCCAATGTCTGCACTGGACCAATCGGCGCTTGAGCCAGGAACTGACCGTCACGGCTGAAAATCCACTTGGTACCACAGGGAGCACAGCCGTGGTGCTGCTGTTGGAAGGCAATCGTGCCGTTTGTATCTGGGCAGGCGATAGTCGTTGTTACCTATGGCGCGGACAACGGCTCTATCAATTATCCAGAGACCACTCACTGCGCCAACGACTGATCGATGAACAACACATCAGCCTCGACGAGGCAGATGCCCATCCTGCGGCCAAGGCGTTGACCCGTGCGGTGGGCGCCTCTCCAGAGTTGAAGTTGGAAGTGCTGGAACTGGAAGTCCAGCGCGGCGATACGTTCTTGCTTTGCAGCGACGGCTTGTATCAGGAAGTCAGCAGCGCAGCGCTCGGTGACGCAATGGGTTTGAGTTCGCCGTACAAGATAATGGAGCGTCTCTTTGAAGGCGCTCTGATTGGTTTGGCACGGGATAATCTGACGGCAGTGGTGATCTGCAGTTGAATAATCCTACCGTGACTCCAGATATCCCAAGTGTTGGCCAGGACCGTCCCATTTGTTTTGCCCTTGCATCATCCGCTACGGCCCCGGGCCAGCAACGTATCGGCGACGTACCGAAAATATTATCGGGACGTTATTGTCTTGAGCGCATGCTCGGGGCGGGCGGTATGGGAGTCGTGTATCGCACCCGAGATTTGCTGTACGAACAATTCGGAGACCCAGATCCGTACATTGCGCTGAAAATGCTCAGGGAGGACTTTGACGAGTCGCCCGACGCAAGCGCGCTGCTCTATAGCGAGTTTGCCCTGACCCGTCGCCTGTTTCACCCCAACGTATTGCGTCCATACACTTTCGAAGTGGACGCCGTTCACAAGCAGGCGTTTATCACCATGGAGTTGATGCGCGGCTTGACCCTGGACAAATTGCTTTGTGAACGTCCACTCGGTTTGCCTTGGCCTGAGCTGAAAGCGATTGCGCTGCCACTGCTCGATGCCATGGCGTATGCGCACCACCGAGGCGTACGGCACGGCGACGTCAAGCCTAGCAACATCATGTTGGGCGAAGAAGGGGTGCGACTTTTTGATTTTGGCCTGGGCCTGGCCGAAGAAGGCCCTCTGAAAGACTTGCCCTCCTTGAACCGGCAATGTCTCAATGCCTGGACCCCAGGCTACGCCGCCCCCGAGTTGCTTGAAGGATCTCCCCTGTCCGCCCGCGCCGATCTCTATAGCCTGGCTTGCGTACTTTATGAACTGGCATGCGGCAAACATCCCTACCGGCGTTTACCTTCAAACCAGGCGCGCGATACCGGGCTGGAGCGCCAACTCAAGGCACCGCGCAACCTGCCCAGGCGCTGTTGGCCGTCGTTGCGTACGACGCTGGCCTTCGATCCCGAACGGCGCAGCCTCAATGCGGCGCAACTGCGTGAGGTGTGGGCGGGTGGTTCGTTATGGTGGTAGGGGCTTGCTTGCACTGAGCGCCTTCAAGGCTGCCTTGCGCTCATCCACCGGCAACCGGCCAAGGTTTTCCACCGCCGCATAAAACGCAACCCAATCCCCATTCTCACGTTCGAACAACGCCGCAAACGCCGGCACCCATTGGTCATACAGGCCGAAGGGCAGTAGCCGTGCGTTGTTCAGTGGTGCATAGACCCACGCGTCATAACGCTTGTCGCCGGCCCATTGGGTATCGCGCATTTGCGCGTAGTCGGCGCGCAGTCGTTCAAATTCCGCAGCCTTGCGCTGGCGCATCTGATCGGCCGGCAGCGGTTGGGCGTAGAGGGTTTCCAGCCGCTGGCGGGTGTCGAGGATCAGTTGGATGAATTGGTCGCGTTGGCGCACCTTGTTGCCGTTGTCCGGCGCCAGTCCGCGATGGGCGCGCCATTGCCGGGTGCCTTGCTGCTCGACGAAGGTGGCAAAGGATTCGTTGAATTCCGTATCGTCCTTTACGTAGAACCGCTGGTGCGCCAGTTCATGAAAGATCAGCGTCGCCAGGCGCTCGTCGCCCCAGTGCAGCATCGAACTGAGGATCGGGTCGTTGAACCAGCCCAAGGTCGAATAAGCCTCCACGCCGCCAATCGATACATCCATACCCCGCAAGCGCTGCAACGCGGCCTCGCCTCGGGCGGCGCTTTGGCTGTAGTAGCCGCGATACGCGACGCAACCGGCGATGGGGAAGCAATGGTTTTGCGGTGCCAGGGAAAATTCCTGCGTGGCGAAGACATTCCAGACGACGAAGGGGCGATCAATGTCCGCGTACAGGCGATAGCTTTTGTTATCGGGCAGGTGCAGGTGGGCGCTGGCGAACGCCCGGGCCTTGCGCGCCTGGGCCAGATGAGCGCGCAACGTTGGGTCGCGGGCGGGGTCGGCGATGACCCGGTCGATCGGCTCCCGGGCTTGCAGCAGTCGCAGTTGTCCGCTGGCGAGCTGGCTGTAGTAGCTGACGCTGGAGCAACCGTTGAGTAACAAAAGCACGAGGGCGGGAAACAAAATCCGGAAAACACGGTCGAGTAACCGATGGCGTGAACGCTGCCTGATCAATTGGAATCACCCTGGGAAAGTCTGCCCCAAGACTATCCCGCTTGCCCGGAGCTTCGCTATGCGCGTGTTGATGCTGACGAGTGGCCTGTTGCTGCTGACCGGTTGTGCCGGTTTGCCCGATCCTGATCCGTCCCAAGCGTGGATCGATCTTGCAGACCATCAGAACACGGCGTTGCAAGCGTTGGAGGTCGACGACAAGGAATCCATCGACCGGCGTTATTTCGAAGTGCAACCCGGCAGCCATGAGCTGACGGTGCGTTATCAATTTGCCGTGGAGCCGGGCAACATCGGCCCGGATGCAGAGCCGCTGTGGCGTGATTGCCGGCTGAACGTGAAATTCAAAGACTTCAACGCGGGCCAGCGTTATCAACTACAGGCCGGCAGTATCGGTTTCCGTCCGTGGGCCAAGCTGTATGACCAGCAGCGTAAAGTGGTGGGCCAGGGCACGCCAGCGGGCTGCCAACAAACGTGATTGGCGCTATGCTCAGTGCCTGATCCTCGGGAGACTCACCATGCGCTTACCCCTGCTGTTACTGGCCCTGGTCTCCATGAGCGGTTGCGCAACGAGCCCGCTGCCCCAGGTCGACCCGAACATGGCGTGGATCGATTTCGCCACACCCATGCCGGGCGGCAAAGTGCTGATGGCTGAAAGCCTGGATGGACAGCGGTTGCGAGACGGAAGGTTCTTTCAGGTTTCGCCGGGCAGCCACGAACTGAGAGTTCGCTTCGACTTCGAGGTGTTCAGCGGTGGCGGGTTGGGCATGCAAGCCGAACCGCAAGAGCGGCTGTGCTACATGCTCGTGCGTTACGACCATTTCGAGGCTGGCCAGCGCTATCGACTGGAGGGACGCAACCTGGCGTTCACCCCCAGCGCCCGGCTCTATGACGCCAAGCGTCAAATCGTGGCCGAAGAGCGACAAGTCAATTGCGTTCCGTAGGGCGCTCTAGCGGTCGTTCTTCTGGTAGATGATCTTCTTCGTGCCGTTTTCGCAACTGCCCACCACCATGTTCTGATCGTGCGCTTCGTCATTGCTGACGATTTCCAAGGTGTACGACGACACGTTATTAGCCTGGATCTTCGCTTCGATTTCCGCTTTTAGTTCGTCGCAGGATTTAGGTGCCGCGAGGGTCGAAGTGGCCAAGGTGCAACCGATGACTGCCAGGGCAAAACGTTTCATGCTGGAATTCCTCAATGCAGCGCGCACTGCCTGTGCGCTGAAACTGCAGGCCTGCATTCGATCATAATTGTCTTCGGGTAAATAGATCGCCCATGAAGAAGATCGCAGCCTGTTGGGGACTGCGATCTTTTCTGTTCATCAACTTACCAGCGATGCCTCCAGGGTGATCTTGGCATTGAGGACCTTGGAAACCGGGCAACCTTCCTTGGCTTTATTGCTCAGCTCTTCGAATTGCTGCTGGCTGGCGCCGGGGATTTTGGCCTTGAGAATCAGCTTCACCGCCGTAATCGCAAAGCCGCCGTCAACCTGGTCCAGCGTGACTTCGGCATTGGTGTCGATGCTGTCGGCCTTGAGCCCGGCGTCGCCGAGGATCATCGAAAATGCCATGGAGAAGCAGCCCGCGTGGGCCGCGCCGATCAATTCCTCGGGGTTGGTGCCCTTGCCGCCTTCAAAACGGGCCTTGAAGCCATAGGGCGCTTCACGCAACACGCCGGTTTCCGTGGAGATCGAGCCGATTCCGGTCTTCAGGTCACCTTCCCAGTGAGCCGATGCTTTCTTGACGATAGCCATGTGTGCCTCCTCATGATCCGGCGCGAGGGTTCGCGCCTGGGTATTTTCAGTGCCAGGATTGTGAGGATAGACCGACCGATAAAGTTCATCCGGTCGATTAGCCGACTAATTTGGTAGGAAAATTCTTCACTACTATTGAAACTCGGGTATATGCCCACATTGCATGTAGCACACCTATAGAAACGGCAGGCTTTCGTCCGTAAGAAAGCTCATACGCCGTTGGAGATGCCGGCCCATGAAACAGCTGTCCGAAGTTAAATTTTCTACCCTTGACCTTGTGCCCGTTCGTGCTGACGGCAACGCCGCCCAGTCCTTGCGAAACTCGCTGGACCTGGCGCAGCACGTGGAAAAATTCGGCTATACCCGATTCTGGGTGGCGGAACACCATAATATGGACGGCATCGCCAGCTCCGCGACCGCTGTTCTGCTGGGCTATCTGGCAGGGGGCACTTCGACCATTCGCGTTGGCTCCGGCGGGGTAATGCTGCCGAATCACGCGCCGTTGGTGATCGCCGAGCAGTTCGGCACGCTTGAGAGCCTCTTTCCTGGCCGGATCGACCTTGGGCTGGGACGCGCGCCCGGTTCCGACCAGATAACCGCCCGGGCCCTGCGCCGTGAACGTTCCGGCAGCGCCGATGATTTCCCGGAAGACGTGACCGAATTGATGCGCTACCTCGGCCCGCGGACGCCGGACCAACGCATCATCGCCATGCCCGGCACCGGGACCAACGTGCCGGTGTGGTTGTTGGGTTCAAGTTTGTTCAGCGCGCAGCTGGCCGGTGAGCGCGGCTTGCCCTACGCCTTCGCCTCGCATTTCGCACCGCGTTTCATGCACGAGGCGATCCGCATCTACCGCAGCCACTTCAAACCGTCGGCGGTGCTCGACAAGCCCTATGTCATGCTCGGCGTGCCGCTGGTGGCGGCGGACACCGACGAACAGGCCGATTACCTGGCAACGTCGGTGTACCAGCGGATCCTCGCACTGATGCGCGGCCAGAGCTTGGTGCAACGTCCACCTGTTGAAACCATGAACGGCCTCTGGCTGCCCCATGAGAAAGAAGCGGTGGGCGACTTCCTCGGCCTGGCCATGATCGGCGGTCCGCAGAAGATCCGCGCCAAGTTGGAAGTGCTGATCGAGCAAACCCAGGCCGATGAGCTGATTTTCACCAGTGATCTCTATGAGCACGCTGACCGCCTGCATTCGTACGAACTGCTGGCGCAGGTGATGAAGGGCTGAGTCACACGCATAAAAAAGCCGACGCACGCGTCGGCTTTGGGCGTTCGAAAGGATCAACCCCTCTTGTAGACGATTTCCTTCGCACCGCCCTCACAGGTGCCGACGACTTTTGCGTCAGCCGCTGCGCCTTTATCGACGATTTCCAGCGAATAACCTGACACGCCCTTGGCGTCCAGCTTCGCTGCGATTTCGCCTTTCAACTCTTCACAGGGCTTACCAGCCGCAAACGCACCGCTCGCAAGGCTCAGCAAACCCAGGGCCACCATCAACTTTTTCATCGCTCGCACTCCTTGGTCGGATCATAGGACAGCTATGAGACAGGACGACGCGCTCGTTCGATAGCGCATCGCCATTCCCTATGGCACTCCGCCAGTGTGCAAAGTTCACCGAGCATCAGCTATTGGCGATCCGGAATCCGACTTTGATGGTCACCTGGAAATGCGCGGCCCGGCCGTTTTCGATGTGGCCGCGGGTTTCCGTGACTTCAAACCACTCCAGATGCTTGAGGCTTTTGCTGGCCTCGGCCAAGGCATTGTTGATGGCGTCTTCAATGCTGGTGGGAGACGAGCCGACCAGCTCGACTTTTTTGTACGTGTGATGATCACTCATGACGTTCTCCTTGGTTGTTTTCTACAGCCTAGCAGCGATTTTTCGCCTTACTTGTGTCGCCGTTTACGCTGTGAAAGTTCAGATTTACTGCACTTTCCCAAACGGTCGGAGTCCCAACTCTCACACGCTACTCAACCACTGCAGGAGAGAGCCACTATGGCCAGCACTTCGTTACGCAAAGCCTCGTTGCAAAGCATGGAAGCGGAGATCGAGAGTCTGCTCAAGTCGTTGGAAAGCCTGAAGGACGACGCCTCGGACGAGTCGCGTAAGACCCTCAAGTCGCTGAAGGCAAATGCCGAAAGCGCGCTGAAACATTCTCGGCATCTGCTGAGCGATGCCTATGAAGAGGTCAAGGTGAAAACCCGCGAAACCGGGATCGCCACGCGCGACTACGCTCAAGAACACCCTTGGACCACCGCCGGTGTCGCGGTTGGAGCACTGGGTTTGTTGGCCGCCTACTTGCTGTGCAAACGCGGCGACTGAATCGATGGGTTCAGCTCTTGCCTGAGCCATTGCGCCAATTGCCGGGCGCGCCCATCGGCGGCGCGCTTGGGCAGCCATAACGCCAACCGCGCCGAAGTTTCACTGAAACCCCACGGCGCGGCCAGGCGACCGGCACGCAGGTCTTCGGCGACCAGCGGTTCGGGGGCAATTGCCACTCCGAGCCCGGCGACGGCAGCCTCCAGCAAATAATACAAATGCTCAAAACCTTGCCCGAACTTCAACGCCTGGGGTTCAAGGGCATTTTGGCGTGCCCAGGTCGGCCAGGCCTGGGGACGCGAAGTGGTGTGCAACAGCGGTTCGCCCAGCAGCGCGCTGGCCGGTGCATCTTGCAAGTGAACGAATCCGGCGTAACGAGGGCTGATGACCGGGCCGATTCGCTCGCTGACCAGTTCATACACCTGCATGTCGGCCGGCCAAGGCGGTTCGGCGAACACCAGCAATGCGTCTAGCCCCGGCCGCCTGGGGTCCAGGTCGCCCTCGCCGGCGGACAAGTGCAAGCGCAAGTCCGGCAGGTCGGCATTGAGCCTGCCCAGGCGAGGGATGAACCAGCGCGCCAGCAAGCTTCCCGAGCAGCCCAACACGAACGGAGCGTCCGCCGTGCTTTGCGTCAGCTCTGCGCAAATGGTGCGCAGGCGCTCGAACGCGTCGGCACTGGCGTCACGTAGGCGCAACCCTGCATCTGTGAGTTTAAGGCCACGTCCATCCTTGACGAACAGGCTGACGCCCAAGTGCTCTTCGAGCACCTTCAGTTGCCGGCTGACGGCGCCATGGGTCACATGCAGCTGTTCTGCCGCTTGGCTTACGCTGTTCAGGCGGGCGGTAGCCTCGAAGGCACGCAGGGCGTTAAGCGGCGGTAAGTCATGGCTCATGATATCTGTGAGTTTTCCTGACAGGTTGCGGCGATCTTATCGGTTTTCAGCACGAGATGTCAGGGGTAGAGTGAGCCTCATTGTCTTTCTACGCCTTCGCCTGGAGCGCCCGATGACCCAGTCTACGACCCCTTTCAACCTCAGTAGCGGCCCTGATGCGAACGGTATGTTCGGCGCCTTCGGTGGCCGCTATGTGGCCGAAACCTTGATGCCGCTGATTCTTGATCTGGCCCGTGAATACGAAGTGGCGAAGGAAGATCCTGCGTTCATCGAGGAATTGGCCTACTTCCAGCGCGACTACGTCGGTCGTCCGAGCCCGCTGTATTTCGCCGAACGCCTGACCGAGTATTGCGGCGGCGCGAAAATCTATCTCAAGCGTGAAGAGCTGAACCATACCGGCGCGCACAAGATCAACAACTGCATCGGCCAGATCCTGCTGGCGCGGCGCATGGGTAAAAAACGCATCATTGCCGAGACCGGCGCTGGCATGCACGGCGTGGCTACTGCCACCGTCGCGGCGCGTTTCGGCCTGGACTGCGTTATCTACATGGGCACCACTGACATTGAGCGCCAGCAGGCCAACGTGTTCCGCATGAAGCTGCTCGGTGCGGAAGTCATCCCGGTGGTCGCTGGTACTGGCACCTTGAAGGATGCGATGAACGAGGCACTGCGCGACTGGGTGACCAACGTTGACAGCACGTTCTATTTGATCGGCACTGTGGCAGGTCCGCATCCGTACCCGGCAATGGTCCGCGACTTCCAGGCCGTGATCGGCAAAGAGACCCGCGATCAACTGCAAGCCCAGGAAGGCCGCTTGCCGGACAGCTTGGTGGCGTGCATCGGCGGCGGCTCCAATGCCATGGGCCTGTTCCATCCGTTCCTGGATGACAAAAGTGTCGAGATCATTGGTGTCGAAGCTGCCGGCTACGGCATCGAGACCGGTAAGCACGCGGCGAGCCTGAACGGCGGCGTGCCGGGCGTACTGCACGGCAACCGTACCTTCCTGTTGCAGGATGACGACGGGCAGATCATCGACGCCCATTCGATTTCCGCTGGTCTCGACTACCCCGGTATCGGCCCGGAACACGCCTGGTTGCATGACATTGGTCGCGTCCAATACACCTCGGTCACTGACGCCGAAGCCCTGGAAGCTTTCCACAAATGCTGCCGCCTGGAAGGGATTATCCCTGCGCTGGAAAGCGCCCATGCCCTGGCTGAAGTGTTCAAGCGCGCACCGAACTTGCCGAAGGACCACCTGATGGTGGTCAACCTGTCCGGTCGTGGCGATAAAGACATGCAAACCGTGATGCACCACATGGAACAGTCCCAGCAGGAGAAACACTGATGAGCCGCCTGCAAACCCGTTTTGCCGAACTCAAGGAACAGAACCGCGCGGCCCTGGTGACGTTTGTCACGGGCGGCGACCCGGACTACGACACCTCGCTGGCGATTCTCAAGGGACTTCCTGCCGCTGGCGCCGATGTGATCGAGTTGGGCATGCCATTCACCGATCCGATGGCCGACGGCCCGGCGATCCAGTTGGCCAACATCCGGGCCTTGGGCGCCCAGCAAAACCTGGCGAAAACCCTGCAGATGGTTCGCGAGTTCCGCAAGGACAACGCTGATACGCCGTTGGTGCTGATGGGTTATTACAACCCGATCCATCGTTATGGCGTGCAGCGTTTCATTGGCGAGGCGCTGGACTCCGGAGTCGACGGCCTGATCGTCGTGGACATGCCGCCCGAGCACAACAGTGAACTGTGCGAACCGGCCCAGGCGGCAGGGCTGGACTTCATCCGCCTGACCACGCCGACCACCGATGACGTGCGCTTGCCGACTGTGCTCAACGGCAGTTCGGGTTTCGTGTACTACGTGTCGGTGGCGGGCGTAACCGGCGCCGGTGCTGCGACGCTGGAGCATGTCGAAGAGGCCGTCGCACGCCTGCGCCGCCATACCGATTTGCCGATCAGCATCGGTTTCGGCATCCGCACGCCAGAGCAGGCGGCGGCCATCGCACGACTGGCTGACGGGGTGGTGGTTGGTTCGGCGCTGATCGACCATATCGCCAGCGCCGATACGCCGGAGCAAGCGATTGATGGGGTGTTGAGCCTATGTGCTGCCTTGGCTGATGGCGTGCGCAAAGCGCGTATCGACTGATTCGGACCAGGCATCAAAAAGGGGTTCAGAACTTGGTTCTGAACCCCTTTTTGTTACTGCTTCAGGAGTGTTTCGTCAGGGTAGCTCCAATCCGCCTCCGGCCTTGTGCAGCTTGCGCAAATGCTCGCCGATCGCTTTTACATTGGCCTCGCTTGCAGCAATTTCAGCGGCGCGGCTCGGTTCCAGGAGCGCCCGGACTTCCTTGTCCAGATCACCGGTCAGTGTTTGCAGCTGTTTCTGACGCAAGCTGCTTTCTGATTCCAGGCGCTGCCACTCGCTGGGTTGCGGTAATCCGTAGCCGCTGGTACCTAGCAGTTCAGCCGGACGGCTCAGGAAGCCGCTGTTGGCTAGAATCTGTTGCAACGTCGCGTTAGCCCGTTCCATGCCGCCGTTCTGCAACTCACGGGCTCCGAGGTAACGTTGTTTGACTTCATCCTGCGCCAACAACAATTGTCGACGATAGCTGGCCTGTTCCAGCAGCAACAATGCTGCGCTGGTGCGTAGGTCGGCCTGTTCGAACCAGACGCGGCGTTCGGCGGCATCCAAGGCCAGCCAGTCCTCCACCGTTTGTTGCTTGACGGGCAGATGCTTCTTCAGCACATCGAACATCGCCTGGTACCGCTCACGGAATGAGTCGAAGCGGTAGCCCAGGCGCAAGGCTTCCTTGGGATCATCCAACACGCTGGTATCCGCCAGGCCCCGGCCCTTTAGCACTTCCAGCAGGCCGTTGGGCATGATGCTGTCCAGGCCCTTGAGCTGTTCGTTGTTGGTGCCGCTGCGCAGTAGCTTCAAGCTTTCCACGGCGCAGTTATTGGACAGGAAGTAATAGCTGCCGTCGTAGCTCCAGTGCATTTCGGCGGCGTGTTCGACCGTTTCCTCTATCTCAGTGCGCGACAGGTTCAGTGGTACAGACGCCAGGCTGCGCAATTCGGTCTTGGTGTATTCATCGATCACTTGGGCGAGCGGTAGCACGAACAGGCGCGACGGGTATTTGCCCACCAGCCCGTCCCAACTCGACAACTGCACGTCGCCCACAAAGGCGCGGTATGACAGCACCAGGTGTTGGTCCAGGTCCAGGCGGCAGTCCGGGCCACGCGGCCGGTCCGGTGCGCAAATCACCAGGCGGAGCATGCTGTGGCCCCAGCGGCTGACCCAGTTCTGGTTGGCTTCGGCCAACAGGTAGTCAATGGCATAGACCCGTTCCGGATCGACCTTGCCCAGTGGCGTCTTGGCGAAGTCGTTACCGGCGTTGAGGAAGGCGAACGATTTTGCACAGGTGTCCTTGGCGGCGGGGGCCCAACCAAAGTGTTCCTGATAATAGCGATACAGCGCGGGACGTCGGCAGGCATAGCTGGAGTCCAGGAGAAAGTACTCCATGTTGACCGCGACGAACTCCTTGGGGCTGCTGGTCTCGTAAAGGTCCGGGCTGCGGACGACTTGACGATTGTGCTGCTCCCGTTCACCGCGACGGCCGACGTATTGCGGCCAGCCCGCCAGGTCGAGCAAGCGAGGATCGTCGCTCAGTGTAAAGCGGCGATCGTTCTGGCCTCGGCATTCATCGGGCAGGCCAATCAACCCGGCGCTGCTGTTGCGTCGAGTGCAACGCTGGATCAGCGCACGCTCGGCATCCGGCCATAGACGCGAGCGGTCATAAATGTGAGTCAGTTCGTGGAGGACCGTGGCGAGCATTTCCCGCCGTACCGTGCCGTGGGGGCGCTGGGTCTTCTGTGTGGCGGCGCTGCCGTCGGTGAGGCTATCCAGCAGGTTTCGGTTCAGGTCCAGCTGTGACACCAGCGAGGCCTGGCCGTAGGCGTTGGCGGGCATTTGGTCGGTCCAGCCAACATCAATGCGGCGGTCCAGTCGCTCGATGAAGCGTGGCGGCAATGCCTGCATGGCTTCATTGAGCAGTGCCTGGCTGGCCTGCTGCTGTGCCGGCGTCAAGCCGTCGGCATTAAGGTGTAGCTGCAGGCCGGCCTGGGCGGTGCTGCCGATAAGCAGCACGACCCCGGCCGTCAGCCAGGCGGCGAGCCGCCTCACAATGCGAGGATGGCTTCGGCGAGAACCTGGTCACTGGCGTCGCGCGCTTCCGGCACGCGTGTACGCAAGGTATCGAAGGCGGCCTCGAGATGAGCGCCACGAATTTCGCCATTGCTGGCGACGAAGCTGGCCGCGTCGTCGTGGGCTTCGCGAACGATCTTCGAATCGCGGATGGATGTGGTGGTGTCGGAGGTGAAATCGATCGTGCGCTGTGAAGCGCGAACGATGATGTTACTGGTGGCTACCAGGGTATGTGCCTGGGCCACATCGGCCAACACCAGCAGGCCTAGGGCGGCAGCAATCAGCGGGCTACGCATGGAACGACTCCGGAAAATGAAGATAACTATTGGACGAGAATTGCCTCTGCCAGTTCAAGGTCGCTGGCGTGAAGTTTTGGCTGGGTCCGGCGCATGTAGTCCAGGGCCGATTCCAACCGTGCACCTCTCAGCTGTCCGTCGCTGGCAATGAATACCGCAGCGTCATCACGGGCGGCGACGATAAGTTTATTGTCGAAGGGCGCAGAGGTCACCAAGGATGTGGCGTAGCCGCTAGCCACCACTTGCTGGGTGGTCACATCGAAGGCGTGGGCCGGAACAGACCAGCAAAAAACAACTAGGCAAGACGCGATAAACGGATTTGGATAAAAACGCATGGGACTCGACGGTTGATGGCGAGCCTGAAGGCTAGCGCAAACCTGCGGGCCAGAGCCAGTGCTGAAACATCGGAACACCATTGCGCGCCCGATGTTTCATGTTGCCTCAGATCGCCAGAATGGCCTGGGCCAGTTGGGCGTCGGTGGCATTGATCTGGGGTGCCTGCTGGCGAATATAGTCCAGCGCACTTTCCAGCTTCACACCACGGATGGCGCCTTCGCTGGCCACGAAGCTGGCGGCGTCATCTCGGGCGGCCTGGACGATCTTGTTGTCCCGCAGTGATGAGGTTGCATCGGAGGTGACGTCGGATGTGGCCTTGAGCGCGCCGACGATGGAGTCTGTGGTAACGATGAAGCTGCTGGCGTTGGAGTGGGCGGCCACGGCCAGCAGGGCAACGGCGCTGAGCAGGCGAAGACGGATCATGGTGAACTCCTTGGGAATTGAGGTTATGCGGTGCAGGTAGCTGGAAGAAGAGACGCAGGATCGACTCGCTTCGCCACGTTCGTATCGATATTAGGACAGAACGCGTTGGCCTGGCAGTCCAGATTAACCCCTTATACCGCATGCGACTCGCATCGGCTGCGGGGTAAACAAACTGTACCTAACAATTAATAAAACTATCTAACTGTAATGGTTTGGTGGATTTACCCGAAATTTGCCCCATAAACGACAAGACCCGTCGCGGTTTCCCGCGACGGGTCTTGTTTGTTCAATTCGGTGCTGGCGGTGGACCCGGTGGGTCAGGGCCAGCGACGCTGAGTTAGCGCCAGAACGGCTTGCTCAGCTCTTCGTAACGTTGGGCTTCGCTGATACCGGCGTCAGCCAGCAGGCGCGAATCCAGACGAGCCAGTTGATGGCGGCTGGCAATGCGGCGCTGCCACAACATCAGGTTGGCGATAACGCGAAGAGGCAGGGAAGCCTGGTTTTTTTCAGCTTTGTCTTCGAAAAACAGCTCGGAACTGAGTGTACGTTCCATGGTTGACATCCTTCCGCTTGTGGCGGGATTAGGTAGTGGTTTAACTGGTGCCCATGATCTGCTCGTTTGGCCAGCGACTGTAGATACAGTTCATTTGTATTGTGAGAGACCAGTTAACTGTTAAAGAGTGGTGTACTGGTCGATAACGAGGCAACTGTACTTGTCTGCACTGCTATGGTGCATTTATGCAGTTCATCCGGAGTTTTTTGGGAAGAGACTGTAGGAAAGCACCGGTACAGCAGTACAGTTTTTGTCGAGTTGCGCGCGAGCGGTGGGCTCCAGTCAAAACTGTATTTGCGCTAGCTGTGTTCCAGCTGTATCAGACCGCCAACATGCGCCCAGTTTCTTCGAGGTTCAGGTGCCAACTCAGTGCATCGCGCAGGATATGCGGCGTATGCCCACCCAATGCGCACGCGGCGTCGAAATAGTCGTTCAAGGCCTGGCGGTAGGAAGGGTGCACGCAATTGTCGATGATCACGCGTGCCCGCTCCCGTGGCGCCAGGCCCCGCAGGTCGGCCAGGCCGATCTCGGTCACCAGGATGTCGACGTCGTGTTCGGTATGGTCCACATGGCTGACCATCGGCACGACACTGGAAATGGAACCGCCCTTGGCGATCGACTTGGTGACGAAAATCGCCAGGTGAGCATTGCGAGCGAAGTCCCCCGAGCCGCCGATGCCGTTCATCATCCGCGTACCGCATACATGGGTTGAGTTCACATTGCCGTATAGGTCGAATTCCAGCGCGGTGTTGATACCAATGATGCCCAGGCGGCGCACAACCTCGGGATGGTTGGAGATTTCCTGCGGACGCAGGACCAGTTTGTCCTTATACCTTTCCAGGTTTCCGAACACGTCGGCATTGCGTCGACCCGACAGCGTGATCGAGCTGCCGGAGGCGAAACTCAGCTTGCCGGCGTCAATCAAGTCAAACGTCGAGTCCTGCAAAACTTCGGAATACATGGTCAAGTCCTCGAACGGCGAATCGATCAGGCCGCACATTACGGCGTTGGCGATGTTGCCAATCCCGGCCTGCAGCGGCCCGAGCTTGTTGGTCATGCGCCCGGCCGAAACCTCCTGTTTGAAGAAGTCGATCAGGTGATCGGCGATGGCCTGGGTGTCGCTGTCTGGCGGGGCGACGGTAGAAGGCGAGTCCCCTTGGTTGGTTATGACTATGGCGGCAATCTTTTCCGGCGGGATCGGGATCGCGGTGCTGCCAATACGGTCGTCGACCTTCACCAAGGGGATCGGCGTGCGAGTGGGGCGATAGGTCGGGATATAAATGTCGTGCAATCCCTCAAGATTCGGATTGTGCGCCAGGTTGATCTCGATGATCACTTGCCGGGCGAAGATGGCGAAGCTGGCTGAGTTACCCACCGACGTGGTCGGTACGATATGCCCCTGCTCGGTGATGGCCACTGCTTCGATCACGGCAATATCGGGCAGTTTGAGCTGGCCGTTGCGCAGTTGCTCGACGGTTTCCGAGAGATGCTGGTCGATGAACATCACCTCGCCTGCGTTGATTGCCTTACGTAACGTGCTGTCGACCTGGAACGGCATGCGTCGCGCCAGCACACCGGCTTCGGTGAGCTCCTTGTCGAGGTCGTTGCCCAGGCTCGCACCGGTCATCAAGCTGATTTTAAGCGGGGTGACCTTGGCACGCTCAGCCAGGGCGTGGGGCACTGCTTTGGCTTCTCCGGCGCGGGTAAAGCCACTCATGCCGACGGTCATGCCGTCCTCGATCAACAAGGCGGCTTCGGCAGCGCTCATCACTTTATTCAACAACGAAGGCAGGCGGATGCGATCACGGTACATGGAGGGTCGTCTCGGGCTGGAAGCTGGATGCGCAGTCTAGAGAATTCGCGCTTTGCCCGACCCGCTACAAAAGTCGCATTTGAGGCGTCTATTACGGGGGTTTCAGGCAAAACATTGTTACCGAATCGGTAATGCTTTGCCTTGATACAAATCAAAACGCCCCGAAAAGGCGGGGCGTTTTTGACGAAACGGGAAAGTTATTCCACCGCTTTGACCATGTCTTCGATCACCTTCTTGGCGTCACCGAACACCATCATGGTCTTGTCCAGATAGAACAGCTCGTTGTCCAGGCCGGCATAGCCGCTGGCCATCGAGCGCTTGTTGACGATGATGGTCTTGGCCTTGAAGGCTTCGAGGATCGGCATGCCGGCAATCGGCGACTTCGGATCGTTCTTCGCCGCCGGGTTGACCACGTCGTTAGCGCCCAGCACCAACACCACATCGGCTTGGCCGAACTCGGAGTTGATGTCCTCCATCTCGAACACCTGGTCGTAAGGCACCTCGGCCTCGGCCAGCAGGACATTCATATGCCCGGGCATACGACCGGCCACCGGGTGAATCGCGTATTTGACGGTCACGCCGCGATGGGTCAGCTTCTCGGTCAGCTCTTTCAGCGCATGTTGCGCCCGCGCTACCGCCAAGCCATAGCCCGGAACGATGATCACCGTGTCGGCGTTGGTCAGTAGGAAGGTGGCGTCGTCAGCCGAGCCGGATTTCACCGGACGGGCTTCTTTCGAGCCTGCTGGGCCAGCCGCATCTGCGGTGTTGCCGAAACCGCCGAGCAATACGTTGAAGAACGAACGGTTCATCGCCTTGCACATGATGTACGACAGGATCGCGCCGCTCGAACCCACCAACGAACCGGCGATGATCAGCATCGAGTTGTTCAGCGAGAAGCCGATACCCGCCGCGGCCCAGCCGGAGTAGCTGTTGAGCATCGAGACCACCACCGGCATGTCCGCGCCGCCGATCGGGATGATGATCAGCACACCCAGGACAAAGGCCAGGGCCAGCATCAAGGCGAACGCGCCGAGGTTGCCGGTGAACATGAAGGTCAGGCCCAGGCCCAGCGTTGCCAGGCCCAGGATCAGGTTGAGCTTGTGCTGGCCGCCGAACTGTACCGGTGCGCCTTGGAACAGGCGGAACTTGTACTTGCCCGAGAGCTTGCCGAACGCGATCACCGAACCGGAGAAGGTGATTGCACCGATGGCAGCGCCGAGGAACAGCTCCAGGCGGTTACCGGCCGGAATCGAATCGCCCAGTTGCTTGACGATGCCCAGGGACTGCGGCTCGACGACCGCCGCGATGGCAATGAACACTGCCGCCAGGCCGATCATGCTGTGCATGAACGCCACCAGCTCCGGCATCTTGGTCATCTCGACGCGCTTGGCCATGATCGAGCCAGCAGTACCGCCAACCAGCAGGCCGACGATGACATAGCCGATGCCGGCGGTCGCTAGCTCGGCACCGAGCTTATAGATGAGCCCCACGGTGGTGAGCACCGCCAACGCCATGCCGAGCATGCCGAACAGGTTGCCACGGCGCGAGGTGGTGGGGTGAGACAGGCCTTTAAGGGCCTGGATGAAGCAGATGGACGCGATCAGGTAGAGCGTCGTTACCAGGTTCATGCTCATTACTTGGGCGCCTCTTCTTTTACGGCTTTCGGGGCTTTTTTCTTGAACATCTCAAGCATGCGGCGCGTCACCAGGAAGCCACCGAACACGTTCACCGCGGCCAGGGCCACGGCGAGGGTGCCCATGGTCTTGCCCAGAGGTGTTACGGTCAGCGCGGCGGCGAGCATGGCGCCGACGATCACGATCGCCGAAATGGCGTTGGTCACCGCCATCAACGGCGTGTGCAAAGCAGGTGTAACGTTCCAGACCACGTGGTAACCGACGTAGATCGCCAGCACGAAGATGATCAGGTTGTAGATACCGGGGGAGATAAGCTCTTCCATTGTCTGAATCCCTGCTTAGGCGTTTTTGCGGATGACTTGGCCGTCGCGGCACATCAGGCACGCGGCGACGATGTCGTCTTCCAGGTTCACGTCGAACTGACCTTCCTTGGTGAAGACCAGCTTCAGGAAGTCCAGCAGGTTACGGGCGTACAACGCCGAAGCATCGGCCGCGACTTCACCGGCCAGGTTGGTCGGACCGCAGATGGTCACGCCATTCTCGATCACGACCTGATCGGCCACGGTCAACGGGCAGTTACCGCCCTGGGCTGCCGCGAGGTCGATGACCACCGAGCCGGGCTTCATCTGCGCGACGGTTTCGGCGCTCAGCAACGTCGGTGCCTTGCGGCCCGGAATCAGCGCGGTGGTGATGACGATATCGGCCTGTTTGGCGCGCTCGTGCACAGCCTGGGCCTGGCGCTGCATCCAGCTGGCAGGCATGGGTCGGGCGTAACCGCCGACACCGACTGCGCATTCACGCTCTTCGTCGGTCTCGTAAGGCACGTCGACGAACTTGGCGCCGAGGGATTCGATTTGTTCCTTGACCGCCGGCCGCACATCCGAAGCCTCGATCACAGCGCCCAGGCGCTTGGCCGTGGCAATCGCCTGCAGACCTGCCACACCCGCGCCGAGAATTAGCACGCGCGCCGCTTTCACGGTACCAGCGGCGGTCATCAGCATCGGCATGAAGCGCGGATAGTGGTGAGCGGCCAGCAGCACGGCTTTGTAACCGGCAATGTTCGCTTGAGAGGACAGCACGTCCAGGCTTTGGGCTCGAGAAGTCCGTGGCGCGGCCTCAAGGGCAAAAGCGGTAATGCCGCGTTCGGCCAGCATGGCAATGGTTTCGTTGTTGAATGGATTGAGCATGCCCACCAGAACGGTGCCGCTCTTGATCAGCGTCAGTTCGCTGTCGCTAGGGGCAACCACTTTGAGAATCAGCTCAGCGCCAAACGCATCACCGGCGCTGCCAATGGTTGCGCCCGCTGCCTCATAGGCACTGTCGATAACGCTGGCCTTGATGCCGGCGCCGCTTTGAACAGTGACTTTATGGCCTTGGCCGACCAGCTTCTTGATGGTTTCCGGGGTAGCAGCAACCCGTGTTTCACCCGTTTGGGTTTCGAGGGGAACACCAATGTGCACGTCAAATCTCCTGCGTGATCTTATTGAGTAAACCCAGGCACTTCGGATGGTGCGGCTGGGGCGGCCGATCAGCACGATCCCGCTGGAAGGCGGGGCGCGGCATTTTGCAGGCGAAAATACAGCCCTTCAAGGGATTATGACGGGTGACGGAAAATTAACTACAAGTCACCCTGTGACCGAATGTCGCAACCCCTAGGGTTTATCCCTTGAAGGGCCTGTGGATATTGGGTTTTCTGCAAAAAAGTCATACTTTTCCATTGGCAAGCTGAATAAGCGGTCATGAGGTGCGCAATATGGCTTAAAGCCACGTACCTAAACGCTTGTGGGACGATTGTTCCTATTTGATAACAGTTTGGCTTTTTGCGACATAAACGTATATCTGTAGCGTCTTGATTTTGCTGACTACGAGGTCAACATCTAAGTTTATCTTTAATTTTCAGGTACATAGTTGTTCGCTTGTTGGACTAGCCAGTCGCGGAAAGCCTGGAGAGATGCGGATTCCACTTTTCGTTCCGGGATCATCAGGTAATAAGCCTTGATGCTCGACAATCCGTTGCGGTTGGCGATGACCAGACGTCCTTCAGCCAATTCTCGCTGAATCAAAAACGGTGGGATCAGCGCAATCCCCATGTCGTGCATCGCCGCTTGGGCCAGCATGGAGAATAGTTCATAACGCGGGCCTGTCAGGTCGCGTGGGATGTTTAGCTCCTGGGAATTGAACCACTGCCGCCAGGCATAGGGTCGCGTGGTTTGCTGGAGCAGTGGCATTTCGGCAATGGTGGCCGGCGTCAGCGTCTTCTGATTGCCCAGTAAGGTGGGGCTGCATACCGGCATCGGGTTCTCACCCATTAGCTTGTGGGATTCGGTGCCGGACCAATCGGCATCGCCGAAGTAGATGGCCGCGTCAAACTCGGTGTCAGCAAAGAGAAAGGGGCGCGTGCGATTGGTCAGGTTGACCGTGACTTCAGGGTGCTGCTTCTGAAAGTCCTTCAGGCGCGGCAATAGCCACTGGGTGCCGAACGTTGGAACGACCGCTAGCTCGATAACGTTCGCGCCGGTATGGCCCATGACTGAAAGGGTGTCGCGTTCGACCGCGTCCAATTGCGTCGCAACCCGACGACTATAGGAAAGGCCTGCCTCGGTCAGTTTGACGCCACGCCTCGAACGGCGGAACAACTCAACGCCGAGGAAATCCTCCAGGCTGGCGACCTGTCGGCAGATGGCCCCTTGGGTGAGTGACAGTTCTTGGGCAGCCTTGGTAAAGCTCTCGTGTCGGGCGGCGGCCTCGAAACTGATCAAGGCGGCGGTGCTGGGAATTTTGCGACGCATGTACGACAACCTCACTCATGGTGGCCTTGAGCGGCTTCAAAAGCCCTTTCGGAGTGAGAAATTAGCACAAGCGCATGCGGAATCCTCGTTTGCTCTTGTGGGAAACCGCGCCTAGGATCAGTCCACGACTTTTCATTTCATTGGCGAGGACTTTTTCATGGCTGGTAAAGCGAGTTTCAACTGGATCGATCCACTCTTGCTGGACCAGCAGCTCACTGAAGAAGAACGCATGATTCGCGACACGGCCGAACAATTCGCCCAGCAGAAGCTTGCGCCGCGAGTCCTGGAAGCGTTCCGCCATGAAAAAACCGATCCGGCGATCTTTCGTGAAATGGGTGAGGTAGGCCTGCTGGGCGCAACCATCCCCGAGCAATACGGCGGTAGCGGCTTGAACTATGTCAGCTACGGCCTGATTGCCCGGGAAGTGGAGCGTGTCGATTCCGGCTACCGTTCGATGATGAGCGTGCAGTCCTCCTTGGTCATGGTGCCCATCAATGAGTTCGGCACCGAGGCACAGAAGCAGAAGTATCTGCCGAAGCTGGCCTCCGGGGAATGGATCGGCTGCTTTGGCCTGACAGAGCCGAATCATGGTTCCGACCCAGGCGCGATGATCACTCGTGCACGGAAGGTGGACGGTGGCTACAGCTTGACGGGTAGCAAGATGTGGATCACTAACAGTCCAATCGCCGATGTCTTTGTAGTCTGGGGTAAGGATGACGCGGGTGATATCCGCGGCTTCGTCCTGGAAAAGGGCTGGAAGGGCCTGAGTGCTCCGGCCATTCATGGCAAGGTCGGTCTTCGGGCTTCGATCACTGGCGAGATCGTCATGGATAACGTATTCGTCCCGGAAGAGAACATATTTCCAGATGTGCGTGGTTTGAAAGGGCCGTTCACTTGCTTGAACTCGGCGCGTTATGGCATTTCCTGGGGCGCATTGGGTGCCGCCGAGTTCTGCTGGCACACCGCTCGCCAGTACACGCTTGATCGACAACAGTTCGGCCGCCCGTTGGCGGCCAACCAGTTGATACAGAAGAAACTGGCCGATATGCAGACTGAAATCACTCTCGCTCTGCAAGGATGCCTGCGTCTGGGACGTATGAAAGATGAGGGCTCGGCTGCGGTTGAAATCACCTCGATCATGAAGCGCAACTCTTGCGGCAAGTCCCTGGATATTGCGCGTATGGCGCGGGATATGCTCGGCGGTAATGGCATCTCCGATGAGTTCGGCATTGCTCGTCATCTCGTGAATCTGGAAGTCGTGAACACTTACGAGGGCACACATGATGTCCATGCGCTGATCCTGGGGCGTGCGCAAACCGGTATCCAGGCGTTCTATTAATAGGAGAACGACCATGGGCGCGCTTTCGCATCTGCGGGTATTGGATTTATCCAGGGTGCTGGCCGGGCCTTGGGCTGGGCAGATCCTGGCGGACCTGGGGGCCGACGTCATCAAGGTCGAGCGTCCCGGTAATGGCGACGATACACGCGCATGGGGCCCGCCCTTCTTGAAGGACGTCCATGGCGAAAATACGACCGAGGCGGCCTATTACCTGTCGGCCAATCGCAACAAGCAATCCGTCACTATCGATTTCACGCGTCCCGAGGGGCAGAAGCTGATCCAGGAGTTGGCGGCCAAGTCCGACATCCTGATCGAAAACTTCAAGGTGGGTGGGCTTGCGGCCTATGGCCTGGATTACGACTCGCTGAAAGTGATCAACCCGCATTTGATCTATTGCTCGATCACCGGGTTTGGCCAGACGGGACCGTACGCCAAAAGGGCCGGGTATGACTTCATGATCCAGGGGCTGGGCGGCTTGATGAGCCTTACCGGCCGGCCGGAGGGGGATGAGGGCGCTGGGCCGGTGAAAGTTGGTGTTGCGCTGACCGACATTCTTACAGGCCTGTATTCGACCGTTGCTATCCTGGCAGCGTTGGCTCACCGCGATAATGTGGGTGGAGGGCAGCATATCGATATGGCATTGCTGGATGTTCAAGTGGCTTGCTTGGCTAACCAGGCGATGAACTACCTGACTACGGGCGTTGCGCCGAAGCGATTGGGGAATGCGCATCCGAACATTGTGCCTTATCAGGATTTTCCTACTGCCGACGGTGACTTCATTCTTACGGTGGGTAATGACGGCCAGTTTCGAAAATTCGCTGAAGTTGCCGGTCAGCCACAATGGGCCGATGACCCTCGGTTCGCGACGAACAAGATGCGGGTGGCGAATCGGGCACAATTGATTCCGTTGATTCGCCAGGCGACGGTATTCAAGACGACGGCTGAATGGGTTATTCAGCTTGAGCAGGCCGGAGTGCCGTGCGGGCCGATCAACGATCTGGCCCAAATGTTTGCTGACCCTCAGGTACAAGCTCGCGGATTGGCAATAGAGCTGCCTCACGCGCTGGCTGGCAAGGTGCCGCAAGTCGCCAGTCCGATTCGTCTATCCGAAACGCCTGTCGAATACAGAGGTGCGCCTCCATTATTAGGGGAGCACACGCTGGAAGTGCTCCAGCGAGTACTAGGGATGGACACGGCGACCGTCACGGCTTTCAAGGACGCGGGCATTCTATGATTTCCCTCTATATAGAGGGCGCTCCTTACTAGGTAGGTGGCCACGGCTTCAGGGGCTCAGGCAACTCATTGAAGGAAAAGCGAAATAAAGGGTTGACGGCAAATCCTGGGTGTCTATAATTCGCCCCACTTCCGGCGCAGTCGAAACGGAAAACTCCTTGAGTTTCAAAGAGTTAAGTAGGTTTCGATGTAAGCGAGCTTCAGTTCATCGAGGCACGGAAGGAGTGGATGGGGCGGTGTTGTTTGGCCCTGTCGACGATTCGATCCTCTCGGTCGAAAGCGGTGTAAAAGAGGTGTTGACAGCAGCGACTAACGCTGTAGAATTCGCCTCCCGCTAACGAGAGATCGGAAGCGCAAGTGGTTGAAGTTGATAAGGAAACTTTGAAAACTTCTAAAAATAACCGCTTGACAGATACACGGGGCGCTGTAGAATGCGCGCCTCGGTTGAGACGAAAGACTCAGCCAGCCGCTCTTTAACAACTGAATCAAGCAATTCGTGTGGGTGCTTGTGGAGTCAGACTGCTAGTCAACAGATTATCAGCATCACAAGTTACTCCGCGAGAAATCAAAGATGTAACCAACGATTGCTGAGCCAGGTTTAGGGTTTTCTCAAAACCCAAAGATGTTTGAACTGAAGAGTTTGATCATGGCTCAGATTGAACGCTGGCGGCAGGCCTAACACATGCAAGTCGAGCGGTAGAGAGGTGCTTGCACCTCTTGAGAGCGGCGGACGGGTGAGTAATGCCTAGGAATCTGCCTGGTAGTGGGGGATAACGCTCGGAAACGGACGCTAATACCGCATACGTCCTACGGGAGAAAGCAGGGGACCTTCGGGCCTTGCGCTATCAGATGAGCCTAGGTCGGATTAGCTAGTTGGTGGGGTAATGGCTCACCAAGGCGACGATCCGTAACTGGTCTGAGAGGATGATCAGTCACACTGGAACTGAGACACGGTCCAGACTCCTACGGGAGGCAGCAGTGGGGAATATTGGACAATGGGCGAAAGCCTGATCCAGCCATGCCGCGTGTGTGAAGAAGGTCTTCGGATTGTAAAGCACTTTAAGTTGGGAGGAAGGGCATTAACCTAATACGTTGGTGTCTTGACGTTACCGACAGAATAAGCACCGGCTAACTCTGTGCCAGCAGCCGCGGTAATACAGAGGGTGCAAGCGTTAATCGGAATTACTGGGCGTAAAGCGCGCGTAGGTGGTTCGTTAAGTTGGATGTGAAATCCCCGGGCTCAACCTGGGAACTGCATTCAAAACTGTCGAGCTAGAGTATGGTAGAGGGTGGTGGAATTTCCTGTGTAGCGGTGAAATGCGTAGATATAGGAAGGAACACCAGTGGCGAAGGCGACCACCTGGACTGATACTGACACTGAGGTGCGAAAGCGTGGGGAGCAAACAGGATTAGATACCCTGGTAGTCCACGCCGTAAACGATGTCAACTAGCCGTTGGGAGCCTTGAGCTCTTAGTGGCGCAGCTAACGCATTAAGTTGACCGCCTGGGGAGTACGGCCGCAAGGTTAAAACTCAAATGAATTGACGGGGGCCCGCACAAGCGGTGGAGCATGTGGTTTAATTCGAAGCAACGCGAAGAACCTTACCAGGCCTTGACATCCAATGAACTTTCCAGAGATGGATTGGTGCCTTCGGGAACATTGAGACAGGTGCTGCATGGCTGTCGTCAGCTCGTGTCGTGAGATGTTGGGTTAAGTCCCGTAACGAGCGCAACCCTTGTCCTTAGTTACCAGCACGTTATGGTGGGCACTCTAAGGAGACTGCCGGTGACAAACCGGAGGAAGGTGGGGATGACGTCAAGTCATCATGGCCCTTACGGCCTGGGCTACACACGTGCTACAATGGTCGGTACAGAGGGTTGCCAAGCCGCGAGGTGGAGCTAATCCCACAAAACCGATCGTAGTCCGGATCGCAGTCTGCAACTCGACTGCGTGAAGTCGGAATCGCTAGTAATCGCGAATCAGAATGTCGCGGTGAATACGTTCCCGGGCCTTGTACACACCGCCCGTCACACCATGGGAGTGGGTTGCACCAGAAGTAGCTAGTCTAACCTTCGGGAGGACGGTTACCACGGTGTGATTCATGACTGGGGTGAAGTCGTAACAAGGTAGCCGTAGGGGAACCTGCGGCTGGATCACCTCCTTAATCGACGACCGCAGCTGCTTCATGAGCTCCCACACGAATTGCTTGATTCATTGAAGAAGACGATAGAAGCAGCTTTAAGCTCCAAGCTGATAGCTCACAGCTAACAGTTACAAGCTCGAAATTGGGTCTGTAGCTCAGTTGGTTAGAGCGCACCCCTGATAAGGGTGAGGTCGGCAGTTCGAATCTGCCCAGACCCACCAATTTTGTAATGGGGCCATAGCTCAGCTGGGAGAGCGCCTGCCTTGCACGCAGGAGGTCAGCGGTTCGATCCCGCTTGGCTCCACCACTACTGCTTCGATTGTATAAAGCTTAGAAATGAGCATTCCATCGGTTCGATGGTGAATGTTGATTTCTAGTCTTTGACTAGTTCGTTCTTTAAAAATTTGGGTATGTGATAGAAAGATAGACTGGACGTTACTTTCACTGGTAACGGATCAGGCTAAGGTAAAATTTGTGAGTTCTCTTAGTTGAGAAATTCGAATTTTCGGCGAATGTCGTCTTCACAGTATAACCAGATTGCTTGGGGTTATATGGTCAAGTGAAGAAGCGCATACGGTGGATGCCTTGGCAGTCAGAGGCGATGAAAGACGTGGTAGCCTGCGAAAAGCTTCGGGGAGTCGGCAAACAGACTTTGATCCGGAGATGTCTGAATGGGGGAACCCAGCCATCATAAGATGGTTATCTTGTACTGAATACATAGGTGCAAGAGGCGAACCAGGGGAACTGAAACATCTAAGTACCCTGAGGAAAAGAAATCAACCGAGATTCCCTTAGTAGTGGCGAGCGAACGGGGACTAGCCCTTAAGCTTCTTTGATTTTAGCGGAACGCTCTGGAAAGTGCGGCCATAGTGGGTGATAGCCCTGTACGCGAAAGGATCTTAGAAGTGAAATCGAGTAGGACGGAGCACGAGAAACTTTGTCTGAATATGGGGGGACCATCCTCCAAGGCTAAATACTACTGACTGACCGATAGTGAACTAGTACCGTGAGGGAAAGGCGAAAAGAACCCCGGAGAGGGGAGTGAAATAGATCCTGAAACCGTATGCGTACAAGCAGTGGGAGCCCACTTTGTTGGGTGACTGCGTACCTTTTGTATAATGGGTCAGCGACTTATTTTCAGTGGCGAGCTTAACCGAATAGGGGAGGCGTAGCGAAAGCGAGTCTTAATAGGGCGTCTAGTCGCTGGGAATAGACCCGAAACCGGGCGATCTATCCATGGGCAGGTTGAAGGTTGGGTAACACTAACTGGAGGACCGAACCGACTACCGTTGAAAAGTTAGCGGATGACCTGTGGATCGGAGTGAAAGGCTAATCAAGCTCGGAGATAGCTGGTTCTCCTCGAAAGCTATTTAGGTAGCGCCTCATGTATCACTGTAGGGGGTAGAGCACTGTTTCGGCTAGGGGGTCATCCCGACTTACCAAACCGATGCAAACTCCGAATACCTACAAGTGCCGAGCATGGGAGACACACGGCGGGTGCTAACGTCCGTCGTGAAAAGGGAAACAACCCAGACCGTCAGCTAAGGTCCCAAAGTTATGGTTAAGTGGGAAACGATGTGGGAAGGCTTAGACAGCTAGGAGGTTGGCTTAGAAGCAGCCACCCTTTAAAGAAAGCGTAATAGCTCACTAGTCGAGTCGGCCTGCGCGGAAGATGTAACGGGGCTCAAACCATACACCGAAGCTACGGGTATCACGCAAGTGATGCGGTAGAGGAGCGTTCTGTAAGCCTGTGAAGGTGAGTTGAGAAGCTTGCTGGAGGTATCAGAAGTGCGAATGCTGACATGAGTAACGACAATGGGTGTGAAAAACACCCACGCCGAAAGACCAAGGTTTCCTGCGCAACGTTAATCGACGCAGGGTTAGTCGGTCCCTAAGGCGAGGCTGAAAAGCGTAGTCGATGGAAAACAGGTTAATATTCCTGTACTTCTGGTTATTGCGATGGAGGGACGGAGAAGGCTAGGCCAGCTTGGCGTTGGTTGTCCAAGTTTAAGGTGGTAGGCTGAGATCTTAGGTAAATCCGGGATCTCAAGGCCGAGAGCTGATGACGAGTTACCCTTTGGGTGACGAAGTGGTTGATGCCATGCTTCCAAGAAAAGCTTCTAAGCTTCAGGTAACCAGGAACCGTACCCCAAACCGACACAGGTGGTTGGGTAGAGAATACCAAGGCGCTTGAGAGAACTCGGGTGAAGGAACTAGGCAAAATGGCACCGTAACTTCGGGAGAAGGTGCGCCGGTGAGGGTGAAGCACTTGCTGCGTAAGCCCACGCCGGTCGAAGATACCAGGCCGCTGCGACTGTTTATTAAAAACACAGCACTCTGCAAACACGAAAGTGGACGTATAGGGTGTGACGCCTGCCCGGTGCCGGAAGGTTAATTGATGGGGTTAGCTAACGCGAAGCTCTTGATCGAAGCCCCGGTAAACGGCGGCCGTAACTATAACGGTCCTAAGGTAGCGAAATTCCTTGTCGGGTAAGTTCCGACCTGCACGAATGGCGTAACGATGGCGGCGCTGTCTCCACCCGAGACTCAGTGAAATTGAAATCGCTGTGAAGATGCAGTGTATCCGCGGCTAGACGGAAAGACCCCGTGAACCTTTACTATAGCTTTGCACTGGACTTTGAATTTGCTTGTGTAGGATAGGTGGGAGGCTTTGAAGCGTGGACGCCAGTTCGCGTGGAGCCAACCTTGAAATACCACCCTGGCAACTTTGAGGTTCTAACTCAGGTCCGTTATCCGGATCGAGGACAGTGTATGGTGGGTAGTTTGACTGGGGCGGTCTCCTCCTAAAGAGTAACGGAGGAGTACGAAGGTGCGCTCAGACCGGTCGGAAATCGGTCGTAGAGTATAAAGGCAAAAGCGCGCTTGACTGCGAGACAGACACGTCGAGCAGGTACGAAAGTAGGTCTTAGTGATCCGGTGGTTCTGTATGGAAGGGCCATCGCTCAACGGATAAAAGGTACTCCGGGGATAACAGGCTGATACCGCCCAAGAGTTCATATCGACGGCGGTGTTTGGCACCTCGATGTCGGCTCATCACATCCTGGGGCTGAAGCCGGTCCCAAGGGTATGGCTGTTCGCCATTTAAAGTGGTACGCGAGCTGGGTTTAGAACGTCGTGAGACAGTTCGGTCCCTATCTGCCGTGGACGTTTGAGATTTGAGAGGGGCTGCTCCTAGTACGAGAGGACCGGAGTGGACGAACCTCTGGTGTTCCGGTTGTCACGCCAGTGGCATTGCCGGGTAGCTATGTTCGGGAAAGATAACCGCTGAAAGCATCTAAGCGGGAAACTTGCCTCAAGATGAGATCTCACTGGGACCTTGAGTCCCCTGAAGGGCCGTCGAAGACTACGACGTTGATAGGCAGGGTGTGTAAGCGCTGTGAGGCGTTGAGCTAACCTGTACTAATTGCCCGTGAGGCTTGACCATATAACACCCAAGCAATTTGCTGATCCTGCATGCAGGGCACCAGATTGCGGTGTGTGAAGACGAAACGAACCGAAAGTTCGAATCTCACAAAAACACCGAAGCTATCACATACCCAATTTGCTGAAGCGAGGCCAACTGGCCACGATTCGGTACCCGAATTTCTTGACGACCATAGAGCATTGGAACCACCTGATCCCATCCCGAACTCAGCAGTGAAACGATGCATCGCCGATGGTAGTGTGGGGTTTCCCCATGTGAGAGTAGGTCATCGTCAAGATTAAATTCCGAAACCCCTATCTGCTGACGCAGGTAGGGGTTTTGTTTTAGTAGAAGTCACCGATTTTCACCAACACGTTTTTAAAACGGGTTGGTTCCCGAATTTCTTGACGACCATAGAGCATTGGAACCACCTGATCCCATCCCGAACTCAGCAGTGAAACGATGCATCGCCGATGGTAGTGTGGGGTTTCCCCATGTGAGAGTAGGTCATCGTCAAGATTGAATTCCCCAAACCCCTGTCTGCCAACGCAGCCAGGGGTTTTGTCGTTTTGAGGCCGATAATCGGATTCGCTCTCCTGATTGCTCTCCTTGCCCGGCAATCCCCGAAGCCGTTGCTATGCTTTGATTGTTGGGCGTTGGCAACAAGCGCCCGCGACATGACTGGTCATGGGGATTCCAATAATGAAAAACCCTTATGCTCCTGGTTTCTGGTGCGCTACTGCTGCCTTGGTGCTGCTTTCGGCCACCTACTTTTATGGTGTGATGCTGACCCACCAGATCGACAAAGCACTCATTTTCCTCGATAGCGCGTCTGCGCTGATCGGTGTCATATCCATCGCCATCGTCGCCTGGGCTTCACTTCAAGGCCAGCGCATCAAGAAAAAACAACTTGAGCAGGGCAAGACCTTGGTGTTGATCTGGGATACCAAGGTTGCCCTACGGCGGGTCGAAACGGTATTCGATCGCTATTTCTGGGGCAGTTACTGGCAGCCGGGGCGCACGTTCCAAGAGGTCATGGGGGAACTCACCGGTACCCCGCTGGAGAAAAGCCTCGAGGCCCTGAAAATCCAATGCGTCGCCTTGGACAAGCAAGTTGCTCAAGATGACTGGCATTGGCTCAACAATGCTCGCGAACTGTGCGACGTTGCCAACGCCATGGCTCGGGAGCGCTACCAATTGGATTTTTGCGATGGGCGTGCCGATTCGTCGGGTGCGGCAGTAATCAACCGTGATTTCGAAGTGCTGGTCTACACCTGGACGGCACGGCTAAAGACGTTCGATCACCAACTCGACGAGATCGAAGTCCAATATTCGTAGACCATTTCGCAAGAACGCGCTTTTTCCCCTTTAAACATTGGGCTTGCCGGCCTGCCTGATGCTAATCTCCCCACCACTTTTACCGCGTCGAGCCACAGCCCTTGCGGGTCAAGGAAGACGACGACTTTTTCAACCATGGAATACGATCGGGTCACTCATGAATAAATCAGCAAGCGTACTTCTGGGAATCGTTGTGGTTATCGGTGCGGTCAGCGCAGGTGGCGCCTGGTATACCGGCACGAAACTCGAAGGAGTGCTGAACACCGCTATTGCCGACAGCAATAAGCAAATGCAAACCGCATTGGCCGGTTCTAATGGCACCGCTTCTATCGAACTGGTTTCCCTGGACCGTGGCACATTCAGCAGTACCGCGCATTATCGCCTGAAGGGCGAAGGCGAGATGTTTGGTGGTGAGCCGGTCGAGTTGCTGTTCGTGGACAATATCGAACACGGGCCACTGCCGTTCTCGCGCCTGATTACGCTCAAATGGTTGCCCGTCATGGCTACCAGTCACACCGAACTTGAGCGCACCCCGCTGACTGAAAAATGGTTCGTGGCTGCGAAGGACAAGTCTCCCCTCAAAGGTGTTGTTAACCTGGGATACGACCAGTCCAGCAACGGTACAGTCGAGCTGCTACCCCTGGACACCAAGCTGGATGAGCAAACACAGCTCATTTTTTCCGGTCTGAAAATCGATGTGGCCGCCAGTGCACAAGCGCAAAAGATCAAGGCCGACGGCTATATGGACAGCTTCAAGCTGACCACCGTCGCCGAAGATCAGACCCCGGTGCAAGTCGAATTCAGTGGCCTGACGATAGCCAGCAATCTGACCAAGAGCACCTACGGCTACTACATGGGTGACAACACCCTGCTGTTGAGCAGCAGCAAAACCAGTTTTGGCGAACCGAAATCGGTGCTGGGCTTGAAGAACTTCGAAATGAAGAACCACAGCAGCGAGAACGGCACCAGCGCTTCGGGGCGTGCCGACTACAAGATTGGCGAATTGTCTTTCAACGACAAGGTTATCGGTTCTGCACAGATGGCGGTCAGCCTGAAGAACCTGGACATCCCTGCCACCATGTCGCTGATGCAGGTCTACCAGTCCAAACTGCAGCCTTATGAAAGAGCGGCTGCCGAGGCGGCTGCAGCTGGCGAACCGGCTCCAGAACTGAACCTGACCGAGGCTGAAGAAGCACAGGTCAAGGCGGATCTGGAGAAGCTCCTGGCGGGTGGCCCGCAAGTCGCGCTGGAAAATCTGTCGTTCAATACCGCCAACGGTGAAAGCCGCGCGAGCCTGATCGTTGACTTGGCCAAGCCGCAATCCATGGACCTTCCGCCAGATGAGCTTGGCCGTCAGCTGCTCGCCCTGCTGGATTTCAAGGTGAAAGTATCCAAGCCGATGCTGGTGGATCTCCTGACCGTGCAGGCGCAGATGGAAGGTCAGACCGACGCCAAACTGATTGCTGACCAGGCCACCGCCACCAGCGATATGTTCAGCGCCATGGCGATAGGTACCGAGCTGGCGAAGCTTGAAGGCAACGACGTTGTCACCAACCTGCACTACGCCAACAATCAGGTCGACTTCAATGGCCAGAAAATGACAGTCGAACAATTTTCGGCATTCGTCATGAGCAAGCTGGGCGGCGGCGTCGCCGTACAGTAATCCGCCTCAGTAACACCAAGACCGGCCCGTGCCATGCGCACGGGCCTTTTTTTTGCCATCGAATAAAGCCAGCGCTGAAATCTGCATGGATTCTGAAGAATTATGGCGTTCCGGAAGATGACCCTTCACAGGATGCAAAACTAGGCACGTTAGAGCTTGGCTGGGTTCCTTTGATCCGGCCTCCTGTTTGATGGGCAAGGGGGCACTGCGACCCGGCTGGCCATGTAAGGATGCTGACGAATGCCGCGTACTGTGGGTCCTCTTATTCAATTCGGTTTGCGCCCGTTGTTTCGCGTCGCGCTGTGCAGCCAATTGTGCTGGCCGGTAGTGGCGTTTGCCGACTCCGCTTATGACCAGATGGTGCTCGACGCCAGGGCGGGCCATCACGCGCCCGCGTTGACCGTTTTGCGCCAGGTTCCGCCCGGTCAGGTCAGCACTGCGCAGGTCAGTGATCATCTGCAAATCGCCAGCTGGGCCGGTCTCGATGCCGAGGTGGTAAACGTCTACGAAACCCAGGGGCGATCTCGCGACTTGCCGGTTCAAGCGCTGACCGCTACGGCCCGGGCCTACCGCAACCTCAAACGCTGGGACTCGGCGGCTGAATTGTATCGTCGGGCACTGGCGATCGATCCGCAGAATACTGACCTGCAACTCGGCCTGGCCCTGACCCAGGCCGACGCCGGCAAGCCTGACGAAGCCGTCAGCCGTGCCAGGGCGCTTGTTGCCGCGAAGCCTGAAGACCCGATGCGCCGATTGGCCCTTGGCTACGCCCTGGCCCGCGCCGACAACCCTCACGGAGCGTTGTTTGAATACGACCAGGCCTTCACTCGCGCCGGTGGCAACAAGCCCGAAGTCGCGCGCGAATATATCCATGCCCTGCAACGCGCCCGGTTGCCCGAGCCGGCCCTGCGCCTGGCTCGTCTTCAACCTGGGTTGATCGACCGTGGCGTGCAGCGCAGGCTCGAAGGCGATGTCGCGGCCGAGCGGGTGCGCCTGGCGGACATGGCCAGTCGCAGCGAAAAGGAGCGTTTTGTCATCGCAGATCGCGCCCTGGCCGATTACGACAAATTGCTCGCCACCTGGACTCCGGTGGCCGAGGCGCATGAGGACGTGTTGCGCTGGCGAATTGACCGCATGGGCGCCCTCAACGCCCGAGCTCGCCGTGCGGAAGTGATCACCGAATACCAGAAGCTGGTCGCTGAAGGGGTCAGTATTCCTACTTACGCCTTGCGCTGGGTTGCCTCTTCCTATCTGGAGCAGCGTGAGCCAGAAATCGCCGTTGACCTGTACCGTCGCGTGCTCACCGCGCCCGATGCCGACCCTGCGGATCGTTTCGAGGACAGCACTGCGCTTTACTACGCACTGTTGGAAAGCGAAAGATCCGAAGAAGCTCGCGCGCTCGCCGAAGACCAGGCCAAGTCCCAGCCCCCACGCGTCGAACTCAAGGGGCTGCCCATTGGCAACCCTAACGACGAGTGGATGGATGCCCAACAATTAGCCGCCCAGGCGGGCACTTACGGTGCTGATCTGCCTTCGGCCGAAGCGCGCCTGAACGATCTTGTCTATCAAGGCCCCGGCAATATCGGTTTGCGCCTGGCCCAGGCCGATCTGTACCAGGCCCGTGAATGGCCGCGTCGTTCGGAGATGCTGCTCAAGGAAGTCGAGGCCACGACACCGCGCAGTCGCGACCTGGAAGTCGCCCAGGCGCGTGCCGCCATGGACTTGCAAGAGTGGCGGCAGATGGACGTGCTGACCGACGACGTGGTTGCCCGCTATCCGGAGAACGCTCACGTCAAACGCCTGCAACGCCAGCGCGAAGTCCACGACATGGCCGAACTGCGCATCGAAGCCTATACCGGCAAGAGTTACGGCGGCGGTAATGGCGATGCCGGTGCAGTCACCGGCAGCCGGGACTTTGGTATTGAAACGTTGCTGTACAGCCCGCCCATTGACGAGGACTGGCGCCTGTTCGGCGGTGCCGGCTACGCCACCGGCGATTTCGAAGAGGGCACAGGCCATCATCGCTGGCAGCGCCTGGGAGTGGAGCGGCGCACCCGTGACATGACCCTCGAAGCC
Source organism: Pseudomonas marvdashtae (assembly GCF_014268655.2). NCBI lineage: Bacteria > Pseudomonadati > Pseudomonadota > Gammaproteobacteria > Pseudomonadales > Pseudomonadaceae > Pseudomonas > Pseudomonas marvdashtae. The sequence continues at coordinate 53,409 of NZ_JABWQX020000003.1, read as the reverse complement.
GAAGTGTCCAACCACTCGTATGGCTCCGGTGACAAACAAGGCGCGCGCGTCGCCGTGGCCCGGGACATCAATGACCATTGGCAGTACGGCGGCAGCCTGGATTACCTCTCGGCCAACACTCCGCTTCGAGCGCTCAACAGTGGCATTCGAGCCAACGGTGGGAGCGGCTTCGTCCGCTGGCGAGCCAATGAAAGCCGTGAATGGCGACTAGATGTCAGCCCGTCCCACTTCAGCGATGGCAACAACCGCCTCGAGACATTGCTGACGGGCCGCGAAGGCATCTATAGCGCCCCGAGATTGCAAGTAGAGCTGGGCCTGGAAGTCGGTGCCAGTCGCAACAGCGGCTCCGATGAAGTGCCGTACTTCAATCCGAAGTCGGACTTCAGCGTCATGCCAACTGTCAGCGCCAACCACGTGCTGTACCGCCGTTACGAAACCACCTGGAGCCAGCAATTCCAGGCCGGTGCCGGTACCTACAGCCAGCGCGACTACAGCACCGCAGCCATGGGTTTGCTCAGCTACGGCCAGCGCGTGATCTGGAACGACGTGCTTGAGGCCGGCGCTGCACTGAGCTGGCTCAACCGCCCCTACGACGGCGATCGTGAAAGCGATCTGCGCCTGCTTGTCGATCTCACCTACCGCTTCTAGAAGAGTTTGAAAATGCCCGTCATTTCGCGATTCATCCTTCTGCTGGGAGCCTTGCTGATCAGCGCTTGTGCCCAGCAAGCCCCGGCATTCGCTCCGCCGTCGCAACGGCCGGTAGCCGCCAACGATGCTCCGTGGCCAAAAAACCACGTGCTCGGCATTGCCTATCACGATGTCGAAGACCTCGACCCCGACCAAGGCTTGGTAGCCGTGCGCACCGAGCGCCTGATCGAGCAGTTGGCATGGCTGCGGGAGAATAACTATCAGCCGGTGACGGTGGACCAGATCATCGCCGCCCGCAACGGCGGTCCGCAGCTACCGCCGCGTGCAGTGCTGCTGAGTTTCGACGATGGCTACTCAAGCTTCTACACCCGGGTCATGCCCATCCTGCGCGCCTATAACTGGCCGGCTATCCTGGCCCCGGTTGGGAGCTGGATCGATACGCCGATGAATCAGCCGGTGGACTTTGCCGGAGTGCCGCGCAAGCGTTCGGAGTTCTTGACCTGGGAGCAGATTCGCGAGGTGTCCAAATCGGGCTTGGTGGAAATCGCAGCCCACACCGATGCCAACCACAAAGGTATCCTCGCCAACCCACAAGGCAACCAGCAACCCGCCGCGACCACCCGGCGCTACGACCCGGCCACCGGTCGTTACGAGACCGAAGCCGATTTTCAGGCTCGCCTGCGCAAGGACGTGGCGGCCATTTCCGAGAAAATCCGCAAAGTCACTGGTTACAGCCCGCGCGTTTGGGTCTGGCCTTATGGGGAAGCCGACGGCACTGCATTGCAAGTGATCGGCGACCAGGGCTATCAAATGGCCCTGACCCTGGAAGACGGCCTCGACAGCCTCGATAACTTGATGAGCGGCCCACGTTTTCTGGTGGCGTCCGACCCCGATGGCGCGCACTTCGCCGAGAGCATCGCTTCCGTACAAACACTCGACCCGATGCGGGTGGTCCATGTCGACTTGGATTATGTCTACGACCCGGACCCCGTGCAGCAGGAAGCCAACGTTGGCAAATTGGTCCAGCGCGTTTACGACTTGGGCGCCAACACCGTGTTCTTGCAAGCGTTCGCCGACCCGAAAGGCGACGGTTTGGTCCACTCGCTGTACTTTCCCAACCGACACTTGCCAGTACGCGCCGACTTGTTCGACCGGGTTGCCTGGCAACTGCGGACTCGGGCCAACGTCAAGGTGTATGCCTGGATGCCGGTGCTGAGTTTTGCCCTCGACCCGAAACTGCCCCGGGTGCAGCGCTGGGATCCCGAAACCGGCAAGACGGGCGTCGCTCCGGACCAATACGTGCGCCTGTCGCCGTTCGACCCGAACGTGCGCAAGGTCATCGGTGAGATCTACGAAGACATGGCGCGGATGAGCTCGGTGGACGGCGTTCTGTACCATGACGACGCCGTGTTCTCCGACTTCGAGGACGCCGGCCCCGCCGCGATGAAAGTCTATGCCGCCAACGGTTTGCCGACCGCCGTCGCCGCCCTGCGCGATGACCCGGCGGCGATGCAGCGCTGGACCCGTTTCAAGAGTCGCTACCTGATCGACTTCACCGCAGAGCTGACCGCCAAGGTCCGGGCAATTCGCGGCCCGCAGGTTCGCACGGCGCGCAACATCTTTGCCGAACCGATGCTCAACCCGCAAAGCGAAGCCTGGTTTGCGCAGAACCTCGACGATTTCCTTGCCGCCTACGACTGGACGGCACCGATGGCCATGCCGTTGATGGAAAAACAGACCCGCGAGCAATCCGGTCCCTGGCTCGAACGACTGGTGGAAACCGTCAAGGCTCGTCCCGGCGCGCTCAAGCGCACGGTGTTCGAACTGCAGGCCCGTGACTGGCACAGCAAGCCGGTGGCCGACATCGAAGGCGAACAATTGGCCGACTGGATGGGGCGCCTCAAGCGCCAGGGCGTGACCAGTTTCGGCTACTACCCGGACAACTTCATCGAAGACCAGCCCGCCGTGAAAGCCGTACGGCCCGCGCTCTCCAACAAGTGGAATCCTTGACATGCTCGACAGACTGCTCGCCGTCCTGGTGCTGGCGATCGTCCTTGGGGTGCCCCTGGGCCTGATCTTCCTGGTCACCGGGCAATTCCTGATGGACTTCGTGTTCTTCTACCCACTGTTCATGTCCGGGCTATGGATCGCCGGCGGCCTGTATTTCTGGCTGCACTGGGAGCGTCACTGGCCTTGGAAAGACGACACCTTGCCGCCGCCTCTGGCCGGCGAGCCGCTGATCAGCATCCTGATCCCGTGCTTCAACGAAGGCGATAACGTCGCCGACACTATTCACGCGGCGCTAGGCCAGCATTACCCGAACATCGAAGTCATCGCCATCAACGACGGCTCCAAGGACAACACCGCCCAAGTGTTGGATCAATTGGCGGCTGAAGACCCACGCCTGCGGGTGCTGCACTTGGCGGAAAACCAAGGCAAGGCGGTGGCCCTGCGCATGGGCGCCATCGCCGCGCGCAGCGAATACCTGGTGTGCATCGATGGTGACGCGCTGCTGGCGCCGAACACCTGTGCTTACCTGGTGGCGCCGATGCTGGACAACGCCCGCCTCGGCGCGGTGACCGGCAACCCGCGAATCCGCACTCGCTCTACCCTGATAGGCCGGGTCCAAGTCGGCGAGTTCTCATCGATCATCGGCCTGATCAAGCGTACCCAGCGGGTCTTCGGGCGGATCTTCACCGTGTCCGGCGTGATCGTCGCGTTCCGTCGCACGGCCCTGCACCGGGTCGGCTACTGGAGCCCGGACATGATCACCGAAGACATCGACATCAGTTGGAAGCTGCAACTGGATCACTGGAGCATTTTCTACGAGCCGCGCGCGCTGTGCTGGATCCTCATGCCCGAAACCCTGCGCGGCCTGTGGCGCCAGCGCCTGCGTTGGGCCCAGGGCGGTGCCGAAGTGCTGTTCAAGAACATCCGTGGCATCTGGCAATACCGCCACCGCTACCTGTGGCCGTTGCTGTTCGAATATTGCCTGTCCACCGGTTGGGCGTTCACCTTCCTGCTGTCGGTGATCTTCTGGGGCGCCGGGAAATTCGTCGAGATGCCCGCCGCCATTGCTGTGGACCATCTCATGCCGCCGGCCTTCACTGGGCTGTTGCTGGCGGTGGTGTGCCTGATGCAGTTCGCGGTGAGCATCCTGATCGACCGCCGCTACGAGAAAGGCCTGTGGCACATCATGTTCTGGGTGGTCTGGTATCCGCTGGTGTTCTGGTTGATCAGCCTGTTCACCACGTTGGTGAGTTTTCCCAAAGTGCTGTTCGGCCAGCATCAGAAACGCGCGCGCTGGGTCAGCCCGGATCGCGGGATCAAACCGATCGATGACGAAGAAGAGGAAGTGATCCGATGAAAATTATCAGGACCCGGCAACGGCCTTTTCTGGTGGTCATCGATGTGCTTTTCACCGTACTGGCGTGGGTCGGATTGTTGTATTTGCTGGTGAATGGGCTCTGGCCTTTGTTCGACAGCCATGCCGGCCCGCGGCTGGGCGGTTCGCTGTTGGATACCCTTGGGACTTTGCAGATCTACGGTTGGATTGCGTTGGTCAACGCGATCATTCTGATCACCTGGGCGCGTTACCAGCAGCGCAAGAGCCGCAGCTTCGCCCAGCGCCGGCTGCCGGCGCCAGTGGTGGACGATTTGGGCTTGAGCGCCAGCTTCAAGTTGACCAACGAGCGTCTGGACACTTTGCGCCAGCCGGGTTCCAAGATTATCCACAACAATCAGGAGGGCGACATCAGCCACGTGGTGCCGCATTTCCACCTGTTGAGTCCGGACATGCAACCTGCGCCCTTGGCGCCGCTGGAACGGCCGCTGGTAATCCATCTGCCGGCGGACCATTCCGCATAGGCACTACTCTGCATAGGGACTACGCCGAAAAATCCCGAACCAGCCGCCAAGCCTCATCCACCGGCAGCGGTTGTTTCATCCGCTGGGCCAGCGCCGCCATCGCCCGGCCTTCATCGCAGGCCACGGCAGCAGCGACGAGGCCGTCCTTGCCGAGCAATGCGATAAAAGGCGGATGCTCAGGCGTGCCTTTGAACTGCACCTCGTCCCATTCTTCGGCGTGGCCGAGGTAGTCGTAGCGTTTGCCGAAGTGGTAGGTCCAGAAGAATGGCACATCCAGGTAATGCTCTTCGCCGCCGAGCATGTTCGTCGCGGCGATGCGTGCCTGTTGCTGGGCCAGGCGCCAATGCTCGATACGCCGAGGCTGGCCGTTTAGCGCAAAGGTAGCGATGTCGCCGACGGCCCATACGCCATCGGCCGCGCGCATGCCGTCGTCGACCATCAATGAGCGATCATCCGCCCGTGGCAGCTCAGCGAACGGTTCCGTCGCGGGGCGTATGCCGACGCCGATGATGACCAGGTCCGCCGCGAAGCGCTGCCCATTGTCCAGCAGCACGGCTTCAACCCTGCCCGCGCCTTCGATTCGCGCCGCCTCGCCATCGCTGTGATAGACCACGCCATTGGCCCGATGCCGGGCCAGGATCGCCTTGCCGATGCTGTCGCCGAACTGCGCCGCGAACGGCACCGGATGACGGGCCAGGACGGTGACGCTCAGCTCACGTTTGCGCAGGGACGAGGCGACTTCCATGGCGATAAAGCTGTCGCCGATAATGACCGCCCGTTGTCCTGGCTTGGCTTGTTCGAGGATCTGCCGGCTGTCGGCCAGCGAGCGCAACACCAGGACTTGGGGCAAATCGCTGCCGGGCAGATCCGGCCTCCTGGGCTCCCCTCCGGTTGCAATCAGCACCGCGTCATAGCCCAGCAACGTGCCGTCGGCGAGGCGGACTTGGCGCGCCGCAACCTCAAGACCGACGACTTCGCCATGGCGTCGTTCGATGCGTTGCTGGGTGAAATAACTTTCATCGCGCAAGGACGGGGTTTCTTTCGCTGCCATGTCGCCGGCCAGCACGTATTTGCTCAACACCGTGCGGTCATAGCCGGCCTCGGCTTCGCGGTCGATCATCAGGATTTGGCCACCGAAACCTTTTTCCCGCAGCGCCGCCGCACAGGCGGTGCCGGCCGCTCCGGCGCCAATGATGACGAACGTGCGGGGGTCGTCGGCCGGGGGGATTTTTTCGGCCGGCAGGGGGTGATCATCGACCCAGACGTCATCGCCTCGCACCTCGACGTGATAACGCTCCAGGCTGTCGAGGGCCGGCGGTTCACACAGGGCGCCGTCTTCGGCGCGGAACGCCGCTTTGTGCCACGGGCAGATCACCCGTCCATGGCACACCGCACCCTTGGCCAGCGGCGCCCCGGCATGCGGGCACTTGCCTTGGAACGCCCGCACCTGTCCGCCAGCTCGCAGCAGCAGGATAGGCGCGTCGTTGAGAGTGACTTCGAGGCCGCGGTCTTCTCGCACATCAGCGAGGCGGGCGACTTGATGCATGGGCATGGTCGTTCTCCGACAGGCATTTCCCGTTGGAGTCGGTTGATTGGAATGAGGTTCAGCATAATTGTCACTGCAACCGGGCTGGCCCTGCGGCTATAGTTCGCAGGCCGTCCATGGCCTGAATCGCATTTAAGGTGCCCGGTATGACCCGATTGACTTCCCTTTCCTCCTGGCTCGTGGCCGTCACCCTCGTGCTGTGCGCACAAGGGGCTGTCCAGGCCGAAGAGCGTTTCACCCTGAGCATTCCCGGTGTGTCGGACGACCGCCTCTTCACCGCCGCGGCCGCCAGTGACGCCAACACCTGCGGCGGCAAGAATATTTCCCCAGCCCTGAGCTGGAACGCCGGCCCGCCTGGCACCCTCAGCTATGCAATCGTCATGCTCGACCCCGACGGCCAACGAGGGCAGGGTGTGGACCATTGGGTCCATTACGGGATCAAGGCCACCACGCGGCAGATTCCAACGGGTGCGGGCACCAAATCCACGCTGGAGGGCATGAGCGGGATAAACAGCAAGAACACCCCTGGCTATATCGGCCCGTGCCCGCCTGTCGGCGACAGTGCGCACCATTACCTGATCCAGATATTCGCCCTGGACCTTGCGCCGCAAGCCCTGCCGGCCGGCCTGACGCGCGCCCAACTGATGGAAAAACTCAAGGGCCACGTATTGCGCAACAGCAGTGTGGTGCGCCGCTACCACCGCTGACCCGAACAGCACAAAACCCCGTGATGAGCGAGCTTGCTCCCGTTGGGCTGCGAAGTCGGCCAATCGTCACGGAAGTTGGCATCACGGGCCAAAAGCGAGCACTATCGAGCCCCTGTTCACTCATGCCGGAGTATGGCGATGACGCAGAAACCGGACGGCATCGCCCGCCTCTTGAACTGCCCCACCAAGGGCGACGAGATACGCCAGGCGATTGCCCGCAGCCGCAAGGATTTCCTGCCTGATGACGAGGCCGCAGACGCCGAGCCAGGCCAACCGCTGACTCAGCCGGTGGACACGAATCCCGCTGCCTGAGCCACTGTCTTCAACTTTTTCAACGATGCCAATGACTGCCACCACTCATTTACCAGGCGCGCGATTCAGCCGATCCGACTACAAGACCTTGGGCCTGGCCGCCCTCGGCGGTGCGCTGGAAATCTACGACTTCATCATTTTCGTTTTTTTCGCCCTGACCTTGAGCCAACTGTTTTTCCCGCCGGAAATGCCCGAGTGGTTGCGCTTGCTGCAAAGCTTCGGAATTTTCGCCACCGGCTACCTGGCGCGTCCCTTGGGCGGGATTCTCATGGCGCACTTCGCCGATCGCCTGGGCCGCAAGCGCGTCTTCAGCCTGAGCATCCTCATGATGGCGTTGCCTTGCCTGCTCATCGGGCTGATGCCTACCTATGCACAAATCGGTTATTTCGCCCCGTTGCTGTTGCTGGCGCTGCGTATCCTGCAAGGCGCGGCGGTGGGCGGCGAAGTACCCAGCGCCTGGGTGTTCGTCGCTGAGCATGCGCCGCTGCATCATCGCGGCTATGCCCTGGGTTTCCTCCAGGCCGGCCTGACCTTCGGCTACTTGCTGGGCGCCCTGACGGCCACGGCGCTGGCGCGGATCTACACGCCGGCGGAGATCCTCGATTACGCCTGGCGCCTGCCGTTCCTGTTGGGCGGCGTCTTTGGCGTGATCGGCGTCTGGCTGCGTCGCTGGCTGAGCGAGACGCCGATCTTCATGGCGTTGCAAGCCAATCGCGAAGGCGCGCCTGAATTGCCGTTGCGCACCGTCCTGCGTGACCATCGCCACGCCTTGCTGCCCGCAGCGATCCTCACCTGCGTGCTGACCTCCGCCGTGGTGGTGTTCGTGGTCATCACCCCGACCGTGATGCAGAAAAGCTTCGGCCTGACACCTAGCCACACCTTTGCCCTGAGTAGCCTGGGTATCGTGTTCCTGAACATCGGCTGTGTCCTGGCTGGACTCATCGTCGACCGCATCGGCGCTTGGCGCACGGTCATGCTCTACAGCCTGCTGCTGCCCCTGGGCATCGCCGTGCTCTATGCCAGCCTGATCAGCGGCAGCGCCTGGCTGGGCCTGGCTTACGCCGTGGCCGGGCTGAGTTGCGGCGTGGTCGGCGCGGTGCCTTCAGTGATGGTCAGCCTGTTTCCGCCGAAGATCCGCGTGTCCGGCATTTCGTTCACCTACAACATCGCCTACGCGCTTTGGGCCAGCATGACACCGTTGGTGTTGATCGCGTTGGTGCCTTGGAGCCCTTGGGTGTGCGTGGGGTATTGCGCGGTGATGGGCGCGGTGGGCGTGGGGGCTGCGGCGTATTTTCCGGGGCGGGGAGAGCGTGTTTACGGTTCGGCGTTGGCGTCGGAGCCCTGACTACAATCCGTAAATTTTGTTGTAGGCCTTTTCTGAAGCTGTATGAGTCAGCCTGAGTCGAGGTAGATCCAACGCACATTGTGTTTACCATGGGCGTCTCTTCTGTTGGGGAGCCTTGCATGAAAGCCAGTACAGCCATTGCTACGTTTCGTCGGTTGCGGACCCAGTCTTTGTGGCGGTTGTTGGCCTCCGATCATGGGCCGCTGACCCTGGGGAGTCGTTGAGATATGAACACGGATAACGCCAATACCTCGCAGCTCATCATCTACCAGAGTGAAGACGGGCGAACCCGGTTGGACGTGCGCTTTGTCGATGAAACCGTATGGTTGACCCAAGCCTTGATGGGAGAGTTATTCAGCACCACGCCAGAGAACGTGTTGATGCATCTGAAGAACATCTTCAGCGAGGGGGAGCTTGATCAAAACGCAACCACTAAGGATTTCTTAGTAGTTCGTCAGGAAGGTACGCGCCAGGTAAAGCGCAAGCTCAAGCACTCGAGCAAGACCCAATCTAGGCCTTGACTGCGAGAATCCAATCTGCGACAGGTGGCTGGCGTTTGCCCAGGTAGCCGAAGGGCGCGGGGCGGAGGAAACGGTGGTGGATATTGGGTTTGAGTGAGACGGAACGGCGCAAAGTAGGGCCAGACAACTTGAGCGCTCGTTCAAACCCCGTAGAATGCTGCCGCCATTATGCCGCTACCTCTCAAGGACGAATTCAAACATGCGAGTGTTTACCCTGTTGCTTGCCCTCTGCCTTATGGCAGGCTGCGCTTCCAAGCCCGATTACTACATTTCCCCTGCGCCGGTGGCGATCCCCGAGACCGCCACCTATTGGATCGACACGTTCAACGTTGAGGTCGTAGGCAAAAACGAACGCTTTCTGCCTGACGAAAAAGTCCGTGACCGGTTGCATACTGACCTGATCGTCCGCCTGCTCGACGGCAATCGCTATGCCTCCAGCAAGGAAACCGCTGACTACCTGCTGGACGTCAACGCCGTCTATGCGCGCCGTATTCAAGACACCCAAGGCGGCTTCATGAACAAGATCGTTGCCGACGGGACGTATCTGGCCAGTGTCGATTTCAATTATCAGGTCAAGGTGAAAAAGGCTGGCGCCGAGGTGTTGCACTTTGCCCAGGCCCGCCAAGGGCTGATGCCGGGTGGGGCGATCGGGCAACTTGAAGCCATGAGGGGCATTGCGGGCGCCCTGACGAACAGAGGCAACTCCGATGTCGAAGACTATTACACCGGCCAGTTGAGCGGATTCATCGCCGATGACCTGCGGGGCATTCCGTCCCGCTAGTGCTGCCTGCTGCAACGCGTAGTAACGGCCTGGCCACCCTGGGGTGGCCGGCGCTGTCTTTTCAGCGCATCAAAAAAATATTCTGGTCGTTAACCCGAACCGCGCGTGCCCTGCGTCTGACCCTGTGAACGGATCATTCACTCACGAGGTTCAGCCCATGTCCCGTCCGCTTTCCTATATGCGTCCTGCTGCGCAGGGCTTTGCTGTCACCCTGCTGGTGGCATTGGCCGGTTGTGGGTTGTCTTCGTCCCGTGAGTCGGCCAAGCCGTCCGAGCCGGTGCCCGTGGCGCCTAGCGTCGTACCGCAAGGCGAACTGCGCCAGTCGACCGTCAAGCGCATGGTCATGAAGCCCGCATCGATGCCCGCCCCTGGCGTGGCGAACGATGCCGTCGTCGGGGGTTACCGCGTCGAGCCGCGGGAACAGTACGAAAAACTGCCGGACAATCCGATCCACAGCGTCGCCGAAACACCGGTCTCGACCTTCAGCGTTGATGTCGATACCGGCAGCTACGCCAATGTGCGACGTTTCCTCAATCAAGGCAGCCTGCCGCCCGACGGCGCCGTACGACTTGAGGAAATGGTCAATTACTTCCCTTACCACTACGCGCTGCCTGCCGATGGTTCGCCTTTTGGCGTGACCACCGAAATCGCCCCATCGCCATGGAACCCCCACACCCGTTTGCTGCGCATCGGCATCAAGGCGTCCGACCGCGCCGTGGCGGACCTGGCCCCAGCCAACCTGGTTTTTTTGGTGGACGTTTCCGGCTCCATGGATCGTCGCGAGGGCCTGCCGCTGGTCAAAAGCACCCTGAAATTGCTGGTGGACCAATTGCGCGACCAGGACCGAGTGTCTCTGGTGGTCTATGCCGGCGAATCGCGTGTAGTGCTCAAGCCTACCTCGGGCCGCGAAAAGGCGAAGATCCGCAACGCCATCGATCAACTGAGCGCAGGCGGTTCCACTGCTGGCGCCTCGGGCATCGAATTGGCCTACCAGATGGCACGGGAGAGTTTTATCGACAAAGGCATCAACCGCATCCTGCTGGCCACCGATGGCGATTTCAACGTCGGCATCAGCGACTTCGACAGCCTCAAGCAGATGGCAACGGACCAGCGCAAAAGCGGCGTATCCCTCACCACGCTGGGCTTCGGTGTGGATAACTACAACGAGCATCTGATGGAGCAACTGGCCGACGCCGGCGACGGCAACTATGCCTACATCGACAACCTTCTCGAAGCGCGCAAAGTCCTTGTGGGCCAGCTCAGCTCCACCCTGGCGGTGGTCGCGCGGGATGTGAAATTGCAAGTGGAATTCAACCCCGCCCAAGTCAGCGAATATCGCCTGCTGGGCTACGAAAACCGCGCGCTAAAGCGTGAGGATTTCAATAATGACAAGGTTGATGCAGGTGAGATCGGCGCCGGACATACAGTCACGGCGTTGTATGAAATTGTCGCGAGGGGTGAGAAGGGCTGGCTGGACCCGCTGCGCTATGCCAGCGTGCCCAAGTCGGACGGCACGCCAGGTGAACTGGCGATGTTGCGCGTACGCTACAAACCGGCTGAAGGCGGTAACAGTCGCTTGATCGAGCACCCCATCGCCGCCGCTCAGCAGAATGACAAGCCCAGCGATGATTTGCGTTTCGCCGCCGCCGTGGCTGCCTTCGCCCAGCAGCTCAAGGGTGATGGGCGCTACACTGGGGCGATGAGTTTCAAGGACACCGCGCAATTGGCGCGTTCGGCCCGCGGCGAAGACCCGTTCGGGCTGCGAGCGGAGTTTGTGCAGTTAGTGGAGCTTGCGCAGAGCCTCAAGCCTGCACCCTGATCAGCGAAAGGAGTTCGTCACCGACATGGCCGTTGTGCTTGATTCTCCCAGCGACGAATCGCTGCTGGCCCGTTACCGCGATGGCGACGGGGCTTCTTTCGAAGCCCTGTATGCGCGCCATCGCCTCGGGCTTTATCGTTTCCTCGTGTCCTTGAGCAACAAAGCCGAACTGGCCGAGGAAATCTTCCAGGACACTTGGCTCAGCTTGATCCGCAGCACCACCCAGCCACAAGGCCGGGCGAGTTTTCGTACATGGTTGTTCCAGATCGCCCGCAACCGCTTGATCGATCACTGGCGTAGACACGGCGTTCATAATCCACTGCATGACAGTTATGACGAACAACTTCACGTCCAACCCGACGACAGCAGCGGCCCCGAGCAACAGTTGAGCCTGAGTCGTGATCAGGCGCGCCTGGACGCAGCGCTGCAGGCATTGCCCGAGGACCAGCGGGAAGTTTTCCTGCTGCGCCTGCACGGCGATTTGGAACTGCCACAAATTGCGGCCCTGACCGGCGTCCCGCTGGAAACGGTCAAGAGCCGCTTGCGTTACGCCCAGCAGAAATTGCATCGACTGTTGGCCGAGGAGGTACCCGCATGATCGACCGCAAACACGCGCCGAATTCCGATGACGAGATGTTGATCAAGCATTTTCGCGAACACGCCAGCGGTGAACCGCCGGCCTCCCTCGACAATTTCATCCTGGCCGCCGCCCGCCGTGAAGCCCCGACGCCTGCACCGAGCTTGTGGAAGCGCTGGCTTCAGGCCTGTCAGCGGCCGCGCGGGCAAGTGGCCTTCGCCACGGTCGCCGGCGTGGCGCTGATGATCGGCTTGGTGCTGCGTTCCCCAGTGCCCGAGGAGCCTCTGTCCGCGCCTGCCTCGATGGAGTTTTCCGCCGAGCGGCAAGCGCCCGCCATGCCCGCCCCCGCGCCGATCACCCGCATGGCGCCGCAAGGCGAGCTGACGCGAGCCCCGGCCATCCCGATGCAATCCTTGGCGGATACAACTGCAAAAAAAATCAGCAAACCGGCGCCGGCTGCACTGCCATCGCTTGAGCAAGGCTTGATGGAAATCCTGCGCCTGCGCCAGGCGGGGGACACCAAGGCTGCTGATGAGAAGCTGCTGGCGCTGCACAAGCGTTTTCCCAAGGAAGACTTGCCGGCGCGGTTGGAGGCGTTGCAGACGCGTTGAGTAAGATCCGTGTCCACAAAAAAGCCCCAGGTCTTGCGACCAGGGGCTTTTGAATCTGAAGATGGTGCACCAGGCGGGATTCGAACCCACGACCCCTGCCTTCGGAGGGCAGTACTCTATCCAGCTGAGCTACTGGTGCAACGCGGGCGCCATGATACTCATATGCATGGCGGGCGTCCATGCTGCTGAATCGCCTGCGTTTTTGGGCAGCTCGCCGGCCATTGACTACGCTGATCAGAAAAAACAGGCAAAATCAGCTTTTTCGTTCTTTTTTTCGAACAGCCTATTGTCCTACGACCCCATCGGCCCTAGGATTCGTTTGAGATTTCAAACGCTCTTGTCTGGGTGCTGAACCGCACGTCTGTGCTTATGTGCGATATTTCCGTGCTTCAGCCCGGTGAATGATTTCCCTGACGGCAGCCCCCCGAGGCGCCTTTCTACAACTCTAATTCGCTCCGCGTGCGCGCGGTGCTGTTAAGGAAAGCCGACATGCAGCTTAAAGACACCCAGTTGTTCCGCCAGCAAGCCTTTATCGATGGCGCTTGGGTCGATGCGGACAATGGTCAGACGATCAAGGTCACCAACCCGGCGACGGGCGAAGTGCTGGGCACCGTGCCAAAAATGGGCGCTGCCGAAACCCGCCGGGCGATTGAAGCCGCCGACAAGGCACTGCCGGCTTGGCGTGCGCTGACCGCCAAGGAACGCGCCAACAAGCTGCGCCGCTGGTACGAATTGCTGATCGAAAACCAGGACGACCTCGGTCGCCTGATGACCTTGGAGCAGGGCAAGCCGCTGGCCGAGTCCAAGGGCGAAATCGTCTACGCCGCCTCGTTCATCGAGTGGTTCGCCGAAGAAGCCAAGCGCATCTACGGCGACGTGATTCCGGGCCATCAGCCCGACAAGCGGCTGATCGTGATCAAGCAGCCGATCGGCGTTACCGCTGCCATTACGCCGTGGAACTTCCCAGCTGCGATGATCACCCGTAAGGCTGGCCCAGCGCTGGCTGCCGGTTGCACGATGGTCATCAAGCCCGCTTCGCAAACCCCGTTCTCGGCCCTTGCGCTGGTGGAACTGGCGCACCGTGCAGGCATCCCGCAAGGCGTACTGAGCGTAGTCACCGGCAGCGCCGGCGACATCGGTGGCGAGCTGACCAGCAACCCGATCGTGCGCAAGCTGTCCTTCACCGGCTCGACCGAGATCGGTCGCCAGTTGATGGCCGAATGTGCCAAGGACATCAAGAAAGTCTCCCTGGAACTGGGCGGCAACGCGCCGTTCATCGTGTTCGATGACGCGGACCTGGATAAGGCCGTCGAAGGCGCGATCATCTCCAAATACCGTAACAACGGCCAGACCTGCGTCTGCGCCAATCGCCTGTACATCCAGGATTCGGTGTACGACGCGTTCGCCGAAAAACTCAAAGTGGCGGTGGCCAAGCTCAAGATCGGTAATGGTCTGGAAGACGGCACCACCACCGGTCCGTTGATCGACGAAAAAGCCGTCGCCAAGGTGCAAGAGCACATCGCCGACGCGGTCAGCAAAGGCGCGACCGTGCTGGCGGGCGGCAAGGCGATGGAAGGCAACTTCTTCGAGCCGACCATCCTCACCAACGTCCCATCGAGCGCCGCCGTGGCGAAGGAAGAAACCTTCGGCCCGCTGGCGCCGCTGTTCCGCTTCAAAGACGAAGCCGAAGTGATCGCGATGTCCAACGACACCGAGTTCGGCCTGGCCTCGTACTTCTATGCCCGCGACCTGGGCCGTGTGTTCCGTGTGGCCGAAGCCTTGGAATACGGCATGGTCGGCGTCAACACCGGGTTGATTTCCAACGAAGTCGCGCCGTTCGGCGGCATCAAGGCGTCGGGCCTGGGCCGTGAAGGCTCCAAGTACGGCATCGAGGATTACCTGGAAATCAAATACCTCTGCCTGGGTATCTGATCTGCTTCAAGCGCAAAGGGCACGAGAGCGCTGTCCCTTTGCGCGTTTCACCTGTTCTGTTTCTTGTGGCCGGAACGCTGCGGCAGTCGATCATCGCATGCTGTCGCAGTTGCCTCCCCGCCATGTATTCCTTGATCCACGCCGCCCTGAGCTGCGAATGAGGACATTTTAATGAGCAAGACCAACGCAGACCTGATGGCCCGCCGTACCGCCGCTGTTCCCCGTGGTGTCGGCCAGATTCACCCGATCTTTGCCGAGTCGGCGAAGAACGCCACGGTGACCGACGTTGAAGGTCGTGAATTCATCGATTTCGCCGGCGGTATCGCTGTGCTGAACACCGGCCACCTGCACCCGAAAATCATCGCCGCAGTGACCGCACAGCTGAACAAGCTGACCCACACCTGCTTCCAGGTCCTGGCCTACGAGCCGTACGTGGAACTGTGCGAAAAAATCAACGCCAAGGTCCCGGGTGATTTCGCCAAGAAAACCCTGCTGGTCACCACCGGTTCCGAAGCGGTGGAAAACGCCGTTAAGATCGCCCGCGCCGCCACGGGCCGTGCCGGTGTGATCGCCTTCACCGGCGCCTACCACGGCCGCACCATGATGACCCTGGGCCTGACCGGCAAAGTCGTGCCTTACTCGGCCGGCATGGGCCTGATGCCCGGTGGCATCTTCCGCGCGCTGTACCCGAATGAACTGCATGGCGTGAGCATCGACGATTCCATCGCCAGCATCGAACGCATCTTCAAGAACGACGCCGAGCCGCGTGACATCGCTGCGATCATCATCGAGCCGGTCCAGGGCGAAGGCGGTTTCTATGTGGCACCGAAGGCCTTCATGCAGCGCCTGCGCGCCCTGTGCGACCAGCACGGCATCCTGCTGATCGCTGACGAAGTGCAGACCGGCGCCGGCCGTACCGGTACCTTCTTCGCCATGGAACAGATGGGCGTTGCAGCTGACCTGACCACCTTCGCCAAATCCATCGCAGGCGGCTTCCCGCTCGCCGGCGTGTGCGGCAAGGCTGAATACATGGACGCCATTGCGCCAGGTGGCCTGGGCGGCACTTACGCCGGTAGCCCGATCGCGTGCGCGGCGGCGCTGGCGGTGATGGAAGTGTTCGAAGAAGAACACTTGCTGGATCGCTGCAAAGCCGTGGGCGAACGCCTGGTGACCGGCCTCAAGGCTATCCAGAAGAAATACCCGGTCATTGGCGAAGTGCGTGCGCTGGGCGCGATGATCGCCGTGGAGCTGTTCGAAGATGGCGACAGCCACAAGCCGAACGCGGCCGCTGTTGCGCAGGTCGTGGCAAAGGCTCGCGACAAAGGCCTGATCCTGCTGTCTTGCGGTACTTACGGCAACGTCTTGCGGGTACTGGTGCCGCTGACCTCGCCGGATGAGCAGTTGGACAAAGGCTTGGCAATCATTGAAGAGTGCTTCTCCGAGCTTTGATATTTACGGGCTCTGATATTTACGAGCCCTGAGCTGTGCGCTGATCCACAAAAAACCCGCTTCGGCGGGTTTTTTCATATTCACGAGCAGATCCCCGGCGTTTTTGAGCTGTCTGGAACGGCCGCTATTGTCTAAGGTTCATGTATTGCAAGGGAGCGATGCGGCATGACTGCTGTGCATTTACCGGCTGTACCGCGGGTATTGATTGCCGAGGCCGACCCGGCGTCCAGGGAGCTGATTGAGCAGGTGTTATCAAGTGTGCGCTGCGATGCCCGGGTGGACACGTGTGACGAGGGGAAGCAGGCCTTGGAGCTGCTGGCGCAAAACCCTTACGATCTGGTGATCGCCGATTGGGAACTGCCGGGTGTCGACGGCCTGAGTATCCTGCGTGGCGTGCGCCAACAGCATCGTACGCCGGCGTTGCCGTTCATTCTGGTGAGTCGTCGCAACGACAGCGCCAGCGTGCGTGAAGTCTTGCCGTTGGCGCCGACGGCCTATCTGACCAAACCCTTTAACCGGGAAAACCTGACCCAGCGTTTGCAAGGGTTGCTCCTGAGCGGCGAAGACACTTCCAATACCGCGCCAATCCCGGGGCCAGGGCTGACGTTGGCCACGTTCCTGGAACATCGACGGGACTTGGCCGAAGGTGCACCGTTGATGACCGATGTGCAGGTGGCCGTCAAACGCGCCCTCAATCCCGGCGGCCTGGATCTGAAGCGGCTGGAAGAAGAAATCCGCACCGACCCGCAGATCACCGCCGTGTTGATCGCCGCAGCCAACAGCGCAGCCCAGCATCAGGGCGGCGGCCCGCTACAAACCGTGGCCCAAGCGCTGCACCAGCTCGGCACCGGGCAGAGCATGAACCTGATTCTTGGCCTGGCGCTCAAGCGCTGTGCCCGGCTGAGTGTCCCTTGCCTGGCCGACTATGCCGAACGCTATTGGGAATTGTCGCTGCACACCGCCGAGTACGCTCGGACGATGGCGCGGATGCTCGATCTGGAGCAGGAACGTTGTTATTGCGCCGGCCTGCTGCATCGTCTGGGCGATCTGGCGCTGCTGCGTTGCCTGGAAGAATGGAAGCAGGCCGGTGGCGAATTGGATGAGCCGGAGGAAGTAGGGGATTCGCTCGACCAGTTCGGCGCCGGGTTCGGTTCGGCGCTGCGCGCACGCTGGCGTTTGCCGTTGGAACTGCGAGAGCTGATCGCGGCGGTCTACGGCCTCGGCGGTGGGGTTTATTCCCGTGAAGCGTTGGTGATGAACATGGCCGCGCAAATGGCTCATCTGCCTGCGCACGAAGGCCTTGAAGAGTTGGCCCGTGGGCGCACGGCGCGTCTGCTGAAAATCGGGCTGCCGGAGTTGATGCGGTTGCGTCGCAAGTAATATCCCCGCTTAACCCGGCGCGGCACGACGTTCACTCAAGCTGCGATTATGCGGTTCTTACCCTGGCGCTTGGCTTCGTACATGGCGGCATCGGCTCGGGCGAACAGGCTATCGAGGGTTTGGTCCTCGGCGATGATGCTGGTGATGCCCTGGCTGACGGTGATGCCGAAGTTTTGGTCGCCGCAGCGGAACGCCAGGCGCTGGATTTCCCTTTGCAAGCGTTCGGCGACCTGCAAGGCCATGTCCGGGGCGCAACCTGGAAACACGGCGGCAAACTCTTCGCCGCCGATCCGTCCGAACAAATCTCCGCGTCTAAGCACGTTCCGTCCGCTTTCGGCAATTTTCTGCAACACCGTATCGCCTTCCTGGTGACCGTAAGTGTCGTTGATCAATTTGAAATCATCGATGTCCAGCAGCAGGAACGCCATTGGCGTGCCTTGCAACCGTGCTTGCTCGAATTCGCGGTGGGCACATTCGAAGAAGTGCCGACGGTTGCTGCTCTGGGTCAGCACATCGGTGGTCGCCAGCCGCTGCAGCTCGCTTTCGAGCAACTTCTTTTCGGTGATGTCCTCGGCGATGCCCACCACAATCACCGGTTGCCCCGGGTCAGCCTGACGGTTGATGAAACACTTGTCGCTGAGCCAGCGGATCTGGCCATCGGCGGCGATGATGCGATACTCGCGGTCTTCCACGGCACCCTTGACCAATACTTCAGCGAGGCTGCGCTCGGCGTAATCCAGGTCATCCGGGTAGATTGCGTCACGCCATTCGTTGTAGTCGGCCAATACCAGGCCAGCGGGGCGGCCGAAAATCCGCTCGTAAGCGGGGCTGACGTAGAGCACCTGCCGGGTTTCCCAGTTGAACGCCCACAGCACCGCGTTGACGCTGACCAGCAAGGAACTGAACAGCTGCTCACGCTCGCTCAAGCGCGCCACTTCGCCTTGGGCGTGCATCAGCGCCATGAGTGTCTGGGCCGCTTCGGGCCAATGCGGTTGGGATGAATCCTGTAGGTTCTTGTCGACCATCGGTACCAATCTCAAAGAACGTGCATTGCTATGGATTTGCACGCGCTTGCTCCAGAGCCCGCCAGGATGGCGAAGTGCTCTTGAGATAGGGGATTACGGGCGAAGTTCCTTTGCAGGCGACGAAGGGCGGGGAGATTGGCGGCCCTGACTGTGGGGGCTGAACTTATGGCGACGGAGCTTGCTGGCGCTCCAGTGCGAAGCGCTCACAAGAAAAAGAAGGGCTGCTGCGCAGCCCAGCGGGAGCAAGCTCCCTCGCCACAGAAAGCCCTTCTTCAGATGGCGTTGCCGGGTCAGGCCGTGGCAGGTCGCAGCGAGTAGGTCTTGAGCTGATCGGCGAAGTCGCGCAGGGACTGGATGCCACTGGCCTCGGCTTCGTGGACCCACTCCTTGATCGCGGCGAGCATGTCGTGGCCGTTGCTGCTGGTCTTGACCCAGATCTGCTGCAAGGCCAAGCGTTTTTCATAGATCACTTTCAGTGCCTGGCTGTGCTCCAGCATATTCTGGATACGCACGTGGTGACGGTCGTCCAGCAAGCTGGTTTCCCGCGACAGCAGGCGTTTGGCTCGATGGAACTGGTGACGAACCGAGTGATCGACTTTCTCCAGCTCCTGCTTGACCAACGGCGCGATGACCAGCCGGCGGTACTGGGCCATGATCTGGAAACGGTTGTTGAGGATGGCCATGGCGGTATCCATG
This sequence comes from Pseudomonas marvdashtae, assembly GCF_014268655.2. Taxonomy (NCBI): domain Bacteria; kingdom Pseudomonadati; phylum Pseudomonadota; class Gammaproteobacteria; order Pseudomonadales; family Pseudomonadaceae; genus Pseudomonas; species Pseudomonas marvdashtae. The sequence continues at coordinate 34,193 of NZ_JABWQX020000003.1, read as the reverse complement.
TCCAGGTGGCCCTTGCCTTCGACCCGGTGGGCAATCGGCGCTACGCGCTGGACTTTCGCCAGGCGCAGGAAGCTGAAGACCTTGATCCAGGCCCAGCCCATGTCGAACTCCCATTTGCGCACCGAGAGCTTGGCCGAATTGGGGTAGGTGTGGTGGTTGTTGTGCAGCTCTTCGCCACCGATCAGGATGCCCCAAGGCACGAGGTTGGTCGCCGCGTCGCGGCATTCGAAGTTGCGATAGCCCACGGCATGACCCAGGCCATTGACCACGCCGGCAGCCCAGACCGGGATCCACATCATCTGGATGGCCCAGATGGTGATGCCGATGGTGCCGAACAGCAGGAGATCGATCACGCCCATGATGGCGACGCCCAGCAGCGGATAGCGGCTATAGAGGTTGCGCTCGATCCAGTCCTCGGGGCAGTTCTTGCCGTAGATGCGCAGGGTTTCCGGATTTTCCGCCTCGGCGCGATACAATTCGGCGCCTTTGCGCAACACGGTAGACAAACCCTTGATGACCGGACTGTGAGGGTCATCCTCGGTTTCGCATTTGGCGTGATGCTTGCGGTGGATGGCAGTCCACTCGCGAGTATTCTGCGCCGTGGTCAGCCACAGCCAGAAACGGAAGAAATGCTTGAGGCCGGCGTTGAGTTCCAGGGAACGGTGAGCCGAATAACGGTGCAGGTAGACCGTGACGCTGATGATCGTGACGTGGGTCATCAGCAGGGTGACTGCCACCAGCGACCAGGCCGACAAGCCAAGAAAACCTTCGTACCACATAGGCTGTTGGGCCCTCGATAAAGATGGAAACTGCCGTTGCATTATCACCACCCTCAGCGATAAAACCAGTCGGCCTTTCAGATAAGAGTGGCAGGATGTTTCTTACTCTATAATCCCCGCACATTACAGGGACATGGACGACCGCATGACTGTTTATCACCGCACTGCCATGCGTGGGGCATTGCTTTACCTCGTGCTATCAGTCGCCTGGTTGCAGCTGGTTGGTTATTTATTGAACAGTATCTTCGATCATTCAACCGACCGGCTTCGCTGGCAACTGATCAACGGTTATGCCTGGGTGCTGGTCAGCGCCGGGTTGATTTTCCTGGCGCGGGTGCGCGGCTCGCGTTTGTTCGCCAAAGGCGAACGCAGCGCTGATCGCGAGCGATTACGCCAGGCTGCCGCAGTGTTCGATTGCACGCGAGAGGGCGTGTTGGTGACGGATCGACATGGCTTGATCGTCCATGTCAACCGGGCATTCATGGCTATCACCGGGTATGGTCGGGAGGAGGTGCTGGGCCGGCGACCCAATCTGTTCAAGTCCGGTCGTCATGGCCCGGCTTTCTACCAGGACATGTTCGCTTCCCTGTCCAGCCGTGGCGAATGGAGCGGTGAGATCTGGAACCGACGCAAAAGTGGCGAGATCTACCCGCAATGGCAAACCATTCGCGCCGTTGCCGACGAACAAGGCCAAGTCAGCCACTACGTCGCGGTCTTTTCCGACATCAGCGCAATCAAGGACTCGGAGCATGAGCTGGCGCACCTGGCCCATCACGATCCGTTGACTGGCCTGCCCAATCGCCTGCTGTTTTCCGATCGTACGGAGCAGGCCGTTACATCAGCGCAGCTACACAAGCGTGGTTGTGCGCTGTTGCTGCTGGACCTGGATCATTTCAAGAACATCAACGACAGCCTCGGGCACAACGTGGGTGACGAGTTGCTCAAAGGCGTGGCCAAGCGTTTTCTTGGGTTGTTTGCGCCGGGCGTTACCTTGGCCCGGTTGGGCGGTGACGAATTCGCGGTGCTGGTGGAGAACTGCTCGCAACCCGGTCAGGCGGCGGCCTTGGCCCGGCGTATTCTCGATGCGCTGAAAGAGCCGCTGCAACTCGGCAACCAGTCGCTGTTTATCAACGCGAGCATCGGCATCAGCCTGTTTCCCGGCGATGCCCTCAGCGCCGGGCAATTGCTGCGTAACGCTGATTCGGCACTGTTCAAGGCCAAGAGCAGCGGACGTGACGGTTATGCCTTGTACACCGAAGAGCTCACCGCCCATGCCCAGCAACGGGTGGAGATCGCCTCCGAACTGCGCCGTGCATTGGAGCGGCAGGAATTGCGGGTTCATTACCAACCGGTGCACGACCTGGGCACCAGCCGTCTGGTCGGTGTCGAGGCGCTGGTGCGCTGGGAGCATCCCACGCGCGGGCTGGTTTCGCCGGCAGAGTTCATACCCATTGCCGAGCGCACGGGGTTGATCGCCCAGATCGACGCCTGGGTCATGGACCAGGCCTGCCGGCAGATGTGTCGGTGGCAGCAGGCCGGCGTGGTCCTGTCGTTCGTCGCGGTCAATGTCTCCAGCCGCTTGTTCGCCCGTCGGGAATTGTACGAGCAGGTCGCCCGCGTACTGCATGACACGGGCTTGGATCCGGCTTTTCTGGAATTGGAGGTGACCGAAAGCGCGGTCATGGAGGATCCCGAAGTGGCGCTGGAACAGATGCACCGCCTGCGTGAGCTGGGCGTGCGGCTGGCCATCGATGATTTCGGCACGGGTTATTCGTCGCTGCTGCGGCTCAAGCGCTTGCCGGTGCAGAAGCTGAAGATCGACCAGGGTTTTGTCGCCGGCTTGCCGTGGGATGAGGATGATGCGGCGATCGTCCGGGTGATTATTGCGCTGGCCCGCAGCATGGGCATGCAGGTGCACGCTGAAGGCATTGAGCAGCGTGAGCAGGCGGCGTTTTTGCTGGGCCAAGCCTGTGAGTTGGGGCAGGGGTACTGGTTTGGTCGGCCGGTGGCGGCGCAGCATTTGGACTGGGATCGGGCGCCGGTTATTGCTTGATTGTCAGTGGGATGATGTTGGCCCAGGGTTTTGTGATTGGGTACATATCCGTTGCTGCGGTAACGGCTGCTTAGGGTTCCGCCCTTACGGCGTCTCACTTTTGAGAAGCCCGGAAGCCGGCCCAGTCAAAAGTGAGCAAAACGCTTTTGCCCCACCACTCGGTGCCTCGCTTAGGCTCGGCATGCCTGAACGAAGGCATTGCTCCGTGGGCCGCCGCGAAGGGCCATCCATGGCCCAGCGCGGCTAACCCGGCATCCATGCCGGGTTGCCCACTGCGCAATACCTTCGTTCAGCCAGCGTGGTTAACGGGGCGCCGAGATCAACGTCCGCCGCGAGGCGGCCTGATAGCCGACCTGCTTCTCTTGTCGTACTTCGATCCAATTGTGCGGGTTTGCTCGATGGCGTCGGTTCAGCTTGCATCAATACAAACTATCCCTTGGCAGCCACCGCCATCTCCTTCGTTTCCAAATGATCCAGCGCTCGCTCAACCAGCAACTGAACCCCATCGGCCATGCGGCTGATTGCCAGCGCTACGCAGCGGCGTGATTCGTCGATGTCGTCGGCCAGGTCGGCGGCGATGGTGCTGATGGAGAGCAGGTCTTCGGAGGCGTTGGCGAGCAGGGTTTCGGTGTCGATGTGGGGGGAGACGATGAAGAGTTGGTCTTTGTCGGGTTCTGGCGGTGAGGCGGGTTTGGGTTTGAGGTAATAGTCGAGGGCGCGGTTGGTGGCGTCTTCGAGCCTCTGTTCTTCGAGGATTTCGACGCGGGATTTGTGGCTATTTTCTGGCGGATTTGGAGTGACTTTGAACATGATTAATTACCCGATATGTAATTGATTGGAAAACTGGCACCTCTCGTTGCACCGAAGAAGGTGGCAGCTGTGCGCGGGTGTGCAAGACCGGGCATATCGGACCCGGCAGACTGCGAGAGTCTCCCGCGCGCAGCCGCCATAAACATGCCAATACGAGCGTAGGCCGTTTGGCTTGGCAGTTGCGCGCCGATATGTACCGGACTTGCACGTCCGTGTCACCGTTTTTTGCGATGACGAACAGAGGTTAGCGGTGCATGACCGGGCTGCCTAGTTCACGCAAAGCGCCACGTTTTGAAGGAAATCTCCGACGACATTGCAGGGGAATGGCCGGCAATCACTCCTGCCGTAGGACGCCAAATTCGAGTTGATATTTTGGTTATATAAAAATTCTTAAATAGTCTTTTTAAGAATATCCCGCTTTATCTAGTATTGCTCCCACGCCGCAAGCAGTGCCGCCCACTGCCAGGCATTCATTCAAAGGAGCAGCAGCATGAGCGCATCTCTACGTAGCGTTGACGGCCAGGACGAAGCAACCATTTTGCGCGAGATCCAGAGTGCCTTGCGTGACCTGCGCTTTGGCGCGGTGGAGATCACCGTGCACAACGCCCAAGTGGTCCAGATCGAGCGCAAGGAAAAATTCCGCTTGCAGCAGCCGAGTCATAAACCGAGCTGAAGGATCGCAGCCTGTGGCCGCCGCTACCGGGGGCTTGGTGTAGGAGCTGCCGCAGGCTGCGATCTTGTGCGGGTCACCCGATTTCCAGAAGCCATAAAAACCAGAATTCCAGGAGCTTTCACCATGTCGTCGATTCGCCGTTATGCCTTGGCCGCCCTGGCCAGCGCTGTTTTTGCAGGTTCCGCGGTTGCCAAGGATTACGAGCTGCTCAACGTGTCCTACGACCCGACCCGCGAGCTGTACCAGGACTACAACGCCGAATTCGCCAGCTTCTGGAAAAAAGCCCACCCGGACGACACCGTGAAGATCCAACAGTCCCACGGTGGCTCGGGCAAGCAAGGCCGGGCGGTGATCGATGGGCTGCGCGCCGACGTGGTGACCCTGGCCCTGGCCGGTGACATCGATGAAATCGCCAAGCTGGGCAAATCCCTGCCGGTGGATTGGCAAAAACGCCTGCCGGACGCCAGCACGCCTTACACCTCGACCATTGTGTTCCTGGTGCGCAAGGGCAATCCCAAGGGCATCAAGGATTGGGGAGACCTGATTAAAAACGACGTGTCGGTCATCACGCCGAACCCGAAAACCTCCGGCGGCGCACGCTGGAACTTCCTCGCCGCGTGGGCCTATGGCTTGAAAGCCAACGGTGGCGACGAGGCCAAGGCCAAGGAATATGTGCAGGCGCTGTTCAAGCACGTGCCGATCCTCGACACCGGCGCCCGTGGCTCGACCATTACCTTCGTCAACAATGGCCAGGGCGACGTGCTGCTGGCCTGGGAAAACGAAGCGTTCCTGGCCTTGAAAGAAGACGGTGGCGCCGACAAGTTCGACATCGTCGTGCCGTCGCTGTCGATTCTCGCCGAACCGCCAGTGGCGGTGGTGGACAAGAACGCCGAGAAGAAGGGTAATGCCGAAATCGCCGAAGCGTACCTCAAGCACCTGTACAGCCCGGTCGGTCAGGAAATCGCCGCGAAGAATTTTTATCGCCCACGGGACAAGGACGTGGCCGCCAAGTATTCACGGCAATTCCCGAAACTGGACCTGGTGACCATCGACAAGGACTTCGGCGGCTGGAAAACTGCCCAGCCGAAATTCTTCAACGATGGCGGCGTGTTCGACCAGATCTATCAGGCGCAGTAAGCTGAATAGACCCCGGATCCATTGTGGCGAGGGAGCAAGCTCCCTCGCCACGGTAAGCGCGTTCTCAACCAAGGACCTTTATGTCGCGTCGCATATCCCCCGTCATACCCGGCTTCGGGCTGACGCTGGGTTACACCCTGGTGTACCTCAGTCTGATTGTGCTCATTCCGCTGGCTGCGATGTTCGTGCATGCCGCCCAACTCACCTGGGATCAGTTCTGGACGATCATTTCGGCGCCGCGGGTGCTGGCAGCCCTGAAACTCAGTTTCGGCACCGCGCTCTGCGCCGCCATCATCAACGGCGTGATCGGTACGTTGCTGGCCTGGGTGCTGGTGCGCTACACCTTCCCGGGTCGCAAGATCATCGATGCGATGATCGACCTGCCGTTCGCCCTGCCCACCGCGGTGGCCGGTATTGCCCTGACCGCGCTGTACGCGCCGACCGGCCTGGTCGGACAGTTCGCCACCGACCTGGGTTTCAAAATCGCCTACACCCCGCTGGGTATCACCCTGGCGCTGACGTTCGTGACGCTGCCGTTCGTGGTGCGCACGGTGCAGCCGGTGCTGGCTGATATTCCCCGTGAAGTCGAAGAAGCCGCCGCCTGCCTGGGTGCCAAGCCGTGGCAGGTGTTCCGCCACATCCTCGTGCCGGCGTTGTTGCCGGCCTGGTTGACCGGTTTCGCCCTGGCCTTTGCCCGTGGCGTGGGTGAGTACGGTTCGGTGATTTTCATCGCCGGCAACATGCCGATGAAAACCGAGATCCTGCCGTTGCTGATCATGGTCAAGCTCGACCAATACGACTACACCGGCGCCACCTCCATCGGCGTGCTGATGCTGGTGGTTTCCTTCGTCCTGTTGCTGCTGATCAATTTGCTGCAGCGGCGCATCGAAACCCCATAAGGAGGCGCGAACCATGTCCCAATCGTCTATTTCCGCCGCCTCCACCAACGCTGCCCGTCGCGGCAGCGCGGTTTCGCGGCGCATCCTGATCGGCCTTGGCTGGCTGATTTTTGCGCTGTTTTTGCTGTTGCCGCTGTTCATCGTCGTGTCCCAGGGCTTGAAGTCGGGCCTGGGGACTTTCTTCGCAGCGATCTTCGAACCCGATGCGTTGTCGGCGCTCAAGCTCACGGTGTTCGCGGTGTTGATCTCGGTGCCGTTGAACCTGGTGTTCGGGGTCAGCGCTGCGTGGTGCGTGAGCAAATACTCGTTCCGCGGCAAAAGCATGCTGGTGACGCTGATCGACCTGCCGTTCTCGGTGTCGCCGGTGATCGCTGGCCTGGTCTATGTGCTGATGTTCGGCGCCCAGGGCCTGTTCGGTCCGTGGCTGTCGGACCACGACATCCAGATCGTGTTTGCGCTGCCGGGCATCGTCCTGGCAACGATTTTCGTCACGGTGCCGTTCGTGGCCCGTGAGTTGATCCCGCTGATGCAAGAGCAGGGCACCCAGGAAGAAGAGGCCGCGCGTCTATTGGGCGCCAATGGCTGGCAGATGTTCTGGCATGTCACCGTGCCGAACATCAAGTGGGGCCTGATCTATGGCGTGGTGCTGTGTACCGCCCGGGCCATGGGCGAATTCGGCGCGGTGTCGGTGGTGTCCGGGCACATTCGCGGGGTGACCAACACCCTGCCGCTGCACGTCGAGATCCTCTACAACGAATACAACCACGTGGCCGCGTTCGCCGTGGCGAGCCTGTTGCTGATCCTGGCGCTCTTCATCCTGCTGCTCAAGCAGTGGAGCGAAAACCGAATCAACCGCCTGCGCGCCAGCGCCGCGGAGGAATAAGTCATGTCGATCGAAGTCCGTAACGTCAGCAAGAATTTCAACGCCTTCAAGGCGCTCGACGATATCAGCCTGGACATCCAGAGCGGCGAGCTGGTGGCGCTGCTCGGCCCGTCGGGCTGTGGCAAGACCACGCTGCTGCGAATCATCGCCGGCCTCGAAACGCCCGACCAAGGCAACATTGTCTTCCATGGCGAGGACGTGTCCGGCCATGACGTGCGTGATCGCAACGTCGGTTTCGTGTTCCAGCACTACGCCTTGTTCCGCCACATGACCGTGTTCGATAACGTCGCCTTTGGCTTGCGCATGAAGCCCAAGAACCAGCGTCCGAACGAAAGCGAGATCGCGACCAAGGTCCACGAGCTATTGAATATGGTGCAATTGGATTGGCTCGCTGACCGCTACCCGGAGCAGCTGTCCGGCGGCCAGCGCCAGCGCATCGCCCTGGCCCGCGCCCTGGCGGTGGAGCCGAAGGTATTGCTGCTGGACGAACCGTTCGGCGCCCTCGACGCCAAGGTCCGCAAGGAACTGCGCCGCTGGTTGGCGCGGCTGCACGAGGACATCAACCTGACCTCGGTGTTCGTGACCCACGACCAGGAAGAGGCCATGGAAGTCGCCGACCGGATCGTGGTGATGAACAAGGGCGTGATCGAGCAGATCGGCTCACCGGGCGATGTATACGAGAACCCGGCCAGCGATTTCGTGTACCACTTCCTCGGTGACTCGAACCGGCTGCACCTGGGCGAAGACCGCCATGTGCTGTTCCGCCCGCATGAAGTGTCGCTGTCGCGCTCGGAGCTGGAAGATCATCACGCCGCCGAAGTGCGCGACATTCGCCCGCTAGGCGCGACCACCCGGGTAACGTTGAAGGTGGAAGGCCAGAGCGAACTGATCGAGGCCGAAGTGGTGAAGGACCACGACAGCCTCGTGGGCCTGGCGAAGGGCGAGACACTGTTCTTCAAGCCGAAGGTCTGGCAAAAAGTCGCCAATCTTTAACAGCAAAAGCCATCGCGAGCGTGCTCGCGATGCTTCCTCAGGCGGCAGCCCGCTTCGGATTGACTCTTACTGGCCCGGCCTGCGTCTCGATCTGCTGTTTGAGATCGTGGCGCATGCCCAGCAGGAAAGCCGCTTCGACCACGACAAACAACGGCCCGACAATCAGCCCGGTCAGGTCATCGACGAACGCCGGTTTGCGGCCTTCGTAATAGTGGCCGACAAACTGGATCACCCAGCCCACCAGGAACATGCCCAGGCCACTGCCCAGCCATACGGTGGTGCTTTGCGCCGCGAGCACTTGGCCCAGCCAGACGGAAAGCCCCAGCAGCACGGCCATCAGCACACCCAGGCGCAGCTCCAGGCGCAGATAAAACCAGGCACTTGCCATCGCCACGAGCAGCGCGGGAGAGACCAGGACCGCGCCAACCGGCCATCCCGGCCGTGACAACAGCACCGCGACGGCGACGAATATCAGCGGTATGCCGATGAAGTGGCTGGCGATGTTGCGCGGATCGCGGTGGTACGCCGCGTATTGACTGAGATGATCGACGAGGCTTTTCATTGTTGTTCCTCCTGAGGTGATGCCTGCATGATGCCCAGGTTTCACAAGGCGCTCTGTCAGCTAGCCGACACTTGTCCCGGAGTTTCCATGAATTCGCACCCCTGGCACACGCATCTGCTGACCGGCCATTGGTACAGTCATTTGCCCGCTGAGTTACAGAATAGTCTGCTGGGCATGGCGCGGGAGCGTCACTTGTCGCCAGGGCAGCGGTTGTTCAAGCGCGGCGATCCGCCGTGCGGCCTGTACGCCGTGCTCGAGGGCGCGGTGCGGATCGGCGCTGTCAGCGAGCAGGGCAAGGAAGCGTTGCTGAGCGTAGTGGAGTCGCCGCATTGGTTCGGTGAAATCTGCCTGTTCGATGGCCAGGCGCGCACGCACGATGCGGTGGGCGTGGGACCGTGCACATTGCTGCATTTGCCTCAAACCGCACTGTTGGCTTTCCTGCAAGAGCAACCCGTCCATTGGCGGCACCTGGCGCTGCTGATGAGCCACAAGCTGCGCCTGACGTTTATCAATCTCGAACATTTGAGCGTGATGCCCGCCGCGGCGCGACTGGCCCATCGCCTGCTGCTGATCGCCGAAGGCTACGGCGAAATCGAATCGGCGCGCCGGGTCTTGCAACTGCCCCAGGAACAGCTCGCGTCGATGCTGTCGCTGTCGCGCCAGACCACCAATCAGATCCTCAAGGATTTGCAGGGGCAGGGCATTCTTCATCTGGGGTATGGCGAGATCGAGATCCTGGACATCGAGCGGTTGCGGGCGTTGACTTCGGTCTGAGGTCCGGCCACAGCGTCTGTGGGTGCGGGCTTGCTCGCGAAAGCGGTGAGTCTGTTGGTTGGGATGTTGCCTGTGCAGTCGTCTTCGCGAGCAAGCCCGCTCCCAAATTTGAATCAAATACTGTGCATATTTAGTTTTTTTAATTTATGCACTGCATACGATGCGGAGTCCAAACATGAAAACTCTTGGCGAATTGATCGGGCGACTGCGTAAAGAACACCGCCTCTCCCAGCAGGCATTGGCTGCACGGTACGGCATGAGCCGTGCCACGATTTCCGGCATCGAAAACAACACCATTGCTGAAGTCGGGATCCGTAAGGTCAAAGCGATCCTCAATGGTTTTGGCTACGAGCTAACAGCGGTTGCCCGACCATTGGAGCGTCCTACGCTCGACTTCTTGAGGAAGCACCCATTCCATGGCTGAAATACGCCATTACATGGGCGCTAATCAACGGTTTGACTGGACGGGCCATGATCGAGGTTTGGACCGCAGGGCTTGCACGCAGCCTTAAACCCACTGTCAACTGATCCACCGCTATCGCGAAGCTCCCACAGGACCGGTGTTGGCGCAGATATCGCGGTCATGCCGCTTCCAATGTGAGAGCGAGCTTGCTCGCGATTGGGTCAACCCAGGCAACTGCAAGGCTCTACCGCAACCCATCCCGAAACTGCCCCGGCGTCATCCCCGTCCAGCGCTTGAACGCGCGGCTGAAACTGCTGGTGTCGGCAAAGCCCAGCAGATAGCTGACTTCGCTCAATGAGCATTGCGGATCTCGCAGGTGCAGCAGCGCGAGATTTTCCCGGCATTCGTTGAGCAAGGCGTCGAAGCGGCAGCCTTCGTCGGCCAGGTGTCGCTGCAGGCTGCGCAGACTCAGGTGCATGGCTTGGGCGATGCGTTCGGCGCTGGGTTCGCCTTCGGGCAGTTGGGCTTCGATGGCGGCGCGGACCTTGCGCTCCCAGGTCAGCGGCTGAAGTTGGGCGAGGGTGCGCTTGAGCACGGTTTCGTTGTGTTCGGCCAGCTCCGGGTTGGCGTCGTCCAGGTGACTGTCGAAGTCGATGAAGCTGAATTCCAGGCAATCCTGCGCAGCGTCGAAATGCACCGGTGAGCGGAAGACTTTATGCCAGGGGGCCGGATCTGCCGGTTCCGGGCGCCGCAGATACACCGCCAGCGGTGCGTAATCGCGGCCGAGGCGGTTGCGGCAGGTGCGCACGTAGATCGACGCGAACGCATCGATGGCCTCGAAGGCCGGCGCCGGGCCTTGCGGCGGTACATCGAGGCAGAAGCGGTAGCGGTCTTCGCCGCGGCTCAGTTGCAGCGTCAACGCATCGCTGACCACCGGGTGGTAGCGCACGATCCGCTCGAACACTTCCCGCAGGCTGCCGCTGGCCACCAGGGCATAACCCAGGGCGTGAAAGGTGGTGGGGCTGACGAAGCGCGACACCCGCAGGCCGATCGCCGGGTCCCCGCTCGCTTGCACGGCCAGCGCCCACAAGCGGGTAGTGCCCGAGAGCGGATAACGGGCATTGGGGTCGTCCATCAATTGCGGATCCAGGCCCGCCTCCAGGCACAGGGCATGGCTGTCCAGGCCCAGTGCATCGAGCTGTTTGCGCAGGGCGCGGGTCCAGCTGGCGAGAGAGGTCGGTTCCGTCATGGCGATTGGCGCTTGCGGTCAACAGGTTGGCGTTTACGGCTACCACCCTGTGAGACAACGCCCGGCAGGATGAGCACATCGATAACAGAGGATGTAAGCCATGCACGGCACATGCGCAAGCCCCGACCGATTGAATGCACAACAACGAGCCGCCCATATTCGCCAAGTGGTCCTGGCCCGAGGCGAGGCGTTGCGCCAGCGCTACCCGATCTTGCGGCACCAGGACGCCCTTGGCGCGGGCATCCTGATCTTTGCCCTGGCGGGAATGATGGGGGCTGCGTGGCTCTATATCGCGGGTTACCTAGCCGGTTGGGCCTGCCTGCTGCTCAACGCATTTTTCGCCTCCCTGACCCATGAATTGGAACATGACCTGATCCACAGCATGTATTTTCGCAAGCAGCGCGCGCCTCACAACCTGATGATGGGCCTGGTGTGGCTCGCGCGGCCGAGCACGATCAATCCGTGGATTCGCCGCCATTTGCATCTCAACCATCACAAGGTTTCCGGCAGCGAAGCGGACTTGGAAGAGCGCGCCATTACCAATGGCGAGCCGTGGGGGCTGGCACGCTTGCTGATGGTCGGCGACAACGTGATGTCGGCGTTCATCCGCCTGTTGCGAGCCAAGACCTGGGCGCACAAGCGCAGCATCCTCAAGCGCACGCTGAAGGTTTATTTTCCGCTGGCGTTGCTGCACTGGGGCGCCTGGTATGTGTTTCTCGGTTTCCATGGCGCCAACGCAGTTGCCGGGTTGCTGGGCACCTCCATCGACTGGTCGGCGAACACCTTGGCGGTGATGCACGTGATCGATATCGCGGCGGTGGTGATCATCGGGCCAAACGTGCTGCGCACCTTTTGCCTGCACTTCATCAGCTCGAACATGCACTACTACGGCGACATCGAGGCAGGCAATTTCATCCAGCAAACCCAGGTGCTCAACCCGTGGTGGCTATGGCCGTTGCAGGCGTTCTGCTTCAATTTCGGCAGCAGCCACGGCATTCACCATTTTGTGGTGAAGGAGCCGTTCTACATCCGCCAGATGACGGTGCCGGTGGCGCACAAGGTGATGCGCGAGATGGGCGTGCGGTTCAATGATTTCGGCACGTTTGGGCGGGCGAATCGGTTTGTGGGAGAGGGAGGCGTTGCGAGGGAGGAGGCGAAGGCGATTCAGGCCTAAGGGCAAAGACAAGCCCTCGCCACAGTAACCATCCTTCAGGCCAGACAAGTGCGTCTGGCCTGAAGATTGGATCAGAACTGATAACTCACCGTGGCCGCCACGTTGCGCTCTTCACCCATGTAGCAGAAATTCAGGCTGGCGCACGAAGCGACGTAGGTTTCGTTGGTCAGGTTGTTGGCGTTCAGGCGTACATCCACGCCTTTCAAGCCGACCTTGCCCAAGTCATACCCAACCGAGGCATCGAACAGCGTATACGACGGCACCTTCATGGTGTTCTCCGCGTCGACCCAGCTGTAGCCGACATAACGCACGCCCCCGCCCAGTCGCAGGCCGTCGAGAGCGCCGCTGTCGAACTTGTAGTCGGCCCACACCGAGGCCATGTGACGCGGGGCTTGGGTCGGTGAGTTGCCTTTGTTTTCGATGACGTTGGTGGGCGTGCTCAGGTCGCTGACCATCGACTTCGAATATTCAATGTCAGTGAAGGTATAGCTGCCCAACACCTTGAATTGCTCGGTCAGTTGCATGTGCGCTTCCAACTCCAGGCCCTGGGAACGCACGGCACCGACTGCTCGATAGAAGTCGTCCTGGGGCTGCTTGGTCGCGAGGTTCTCCTGGTCGATGCGAAACAGCGAGGCGGTATACAAATCATCCGTGCCTGGCGGCTGGTATTTCAGGCCCACTTCCCATTGCTTGCCGTCGGTCGGCGGCAGCGGATTGCCGGCGCTGTCGGCGTAGGAGTTGGGGTTGAACGACTCGGAATAGCTGATGTACGGCGCCAGGCCGTTATCGAACAGGTACAGCGCCCCGACGCGGCCAGTGAGCTTGGTGCGCTTGTCATTGATCTCAGTGCCTTGCGGGCGACCGAATTCGGCGATGCGGTTTTCGTCCGAGGTCTCGACCCAATCCTGGCGCAGGCCGAGGGAGAAGCGCCACTTGTCCATTTCGATCAAGTCTTGCAGATAGACACCGGTTTGCTCCAGACGCCGCAAATAGCTCGTGTCATTGCGATTATCGATAGCCGAGTTGCCATAGACCGGGTCGAAGGCGTGGACCGGGGCCAGGGTGCCGCTGGTCCAGTCCACCACCGTTTTGCGCCGCTGGTAGTCGGTGCCCATCAGCAGGGTGTGCTTGGACGCCCCGGTGAAGAACTCTGCCTGCAGCATGTTATCGACGATGAACGAATGCACCTTCTCTTCGGCACCGGTGTAATAACGGTTCAGCTCGTTGCTGGTGGGGCTGGTCCAGCCGAAGGCGTAAACCTGATCGTTGGTGACCTGCGAATCCAGGTAGCGGAAGTTCTGCCGGGCGGTGAAGACGTCGTTGAAACGGTGTTCGAATTGATAACCGAACGACTGTTGGTCGCGCTCGTAGCCGTCGACCCCAGGCTCGCCTTCGAAGAAGTGTTCCGAGATCCGGCGACCGTTGCGTTGATGCAACATGCCGTCGGCCGGCAGGCCCCCGTGGTAGCCGCCGTCGGGATCATGTTGCAGGTAGGCTTGCAGCGTCAGCGAGGTGTCCTCGGTGAAGTCGATGCTCACCGTAGGCGCCAGGGCGAAACGCTTTTCCTTGTTGTGATCGAACTGGGTATCGGACGTATCCGCCAGGCCAATCAGCCGATAGGCAATGCGTTTGTCCTCATCCACCGGCCCGCTGAAATCGAAGCCCATGCCGCGCTGGCCTTGAGTGCCGACGGTCGCCTGGACCTGGTGATAAGCCTCGTACAGCGGCTTTTTGCTGGTCAGCGCCACCAGGCCACCCGGTGAACTGCGACCATAGAGCACCGAGGACGGGCCCTTGAGAATGTCCACCCGCTCGAGGAAATACGGATCGACCTGCATGGAACTGTAGGTACCGCTGTCGCCCATGGACTTGAGGCCGTCGAGGTAGATGTTGTCCACCGAGCCGTCGTTGAAGCCGCGCATCGCCACGTAGTCGTAGCGGTGGGTCGCGCCGTAGGGGTTGGTCAACACGCCGGGGGTATAGCGCATCGCCTGGGACACGGTTTGCGCGCCTTGGTCGTCCATTTGCTCGCGGGTCACCACGGACACGCTTTGCGAAGTGTCGCGCAGCGCGGTACTGGTTTTGGTCGCGACCTGGCTGTGGGTGGCGTTGTAGCCTTGCATGCTGCCCAGGGCGTTGCCCAAGGCAAATCCTTTGACGTCGGTAGTCGGCAGCGCGAGTGTGCTGTCCGCGGCTTCGGCTTGCAGCACGTAGCCGCTGCCCTCTTGGCCGACCGCTACCAACCCTGAGCCGCTGAGCAGTCGGTTCAGGGCTTGGTCCGCCGAGTATTCGCCTTTAAGGCCCGGGGACTGGATGCCAGCCGTTTGCTCGGGCGTGCTCGCTAGGGTAATGCCGGCCTGGCGGGCGAACTGGTTGAGCACCTCGCTCAATGGGCCGGCGGGGATGTTGTAGCTCTGGTGACTGGCGCTGACGCCATCCTGTGCCGCGACGGCGAGCATCGGCACGGCGCCGACGCCCAGCGCGGTGCTCAACAGCGTGGCACGGATGGCCTGGCGCAGCAGGCCTGTTTGCGAGGAACAGCCAAAGGGGGTCTTGGGGATTACGCGCTCAGTCATTATGGATTTCCGTTGGAGTCGCTGAAGGCAGATAAGCGTTGCTTACTGTCCTAGCCGGACGCCTTGGCAAAACCCGCCAAAAAAAAATCAGGCCGGACGTTCCACCGTGACCCACCAGCGGGTCCGATAACGCAATTGCACCGGCAGCGTGCGTGGAAGCACGGCCAGCATCTTGTCGATATCGTCCAGGCGGAACACCCCGGACAGGCGCAGGTCCGCCACCGCTGCGGCGCATTTCAGGTAGCCGCGACGGTAGCGGCTGACCTCGTTGAGAAAATCTTCCAGGCGCATGTTTCGCGTCACGATCAATCCGTCCGCCCAAGCGCCGGCGTCCATGTCCAATGGCGGCGCCAGGGTCGCTGCCGATGCGGTGATCAAATAGCTTTGGCCGGCATTGACCTGGATCGGCTCACCCTCGCTGTCCCGGTGCGAGGCAATGGCGACCCGACCACTGGTGACGCTCAGGCGTGTGCAATCGTTGTCTTGGCGCACGACGAAGCGTCCTTCCAGCCCCTCGAACTCGCCATGCCGACTTTTCACCAACAATGGGCGCGCGGGATCGCGACCGCAGGTGACCATTATTTCGCCGCGCGCCAACGTGATCAGGCGTTGCGTGGCGGTGTAGTCGAGGTCGGCGGCGCTGTTGGTATTGAGTTCAAGCCGTGTGCCGTCCGGCAGTTGGAAGCCGCGTCGCTCGCCCGTGGCGGTGGCGAAGTCGGCGTTCCATGGCTGCCAGCCGAGGTCTTTGCCCAGCCAGGCGGCGCAGCCCAGCACGGCCACGCCAGACAGCAGCTTCAGGGCCTGGCGCCGGCCGAGGCGCTGGGCGCTGGTTTCCAGCGTTTCGAGGGCGACGTGGGCGCCGGGCACGGCTCGCAGGTTGGCGGTCAATTCACTGTGTAGCGATTGCACCCGTTGCCAAGCCAATTCGTGATCGTGATGAGCGATGCGCCAAGCCTCGCACTGTTGGCGCAAGGCCGGGTTGGCGGCATGGTTGCGCAGGCGCAGCAGCCAATGGATCGCTTGCTTGACCACTTGCTGTGAGGGGCCGCGACCTCGGCCCAGCGGAGTCTGCACTGGCTCAGTCTGCATAGCGCAGCACGTAGCAGTGGTACAGCGCATCGGCGACGTAACGCTCCACCGACCGCAGCGAGACGCCCATTTGTTCAGCAATCTGCTTGTAGGTCAGGCCTTCACACTGGGCGAGCAGGAACGCCCTGCGCACTTTGGGCTTGAGCCCTTCGAGCATCCTGGCAATCGCTTCCAGCAGTTCCAGGATCGACGCCTGGGCTTCGGCGCTGGGCGTTTGTGCTTCCGGCAAATGCGCGATGGTTTCCAGGTAGGCACGTTCGATTTCTTCCCGACGCCAATGGTCGATCACCAGGCCTTGGGCGATGGTGCGCAGAAAGGCGCGAGGGGTCTTGAGTTCCAGGCGTTCGCTACGTTGCAGCAGGCGCACGAAGGTGTCCTGGGCCAGGTCCGCCGCATCGGCGGCATTGCCCAATCGGCTGCGCAACCATGTGTGGAGCCAGCCGTGATGGCTGCTGTAGAGCGCCTGTACTGCAAACTGGGGAGATGACATGAACGCGCCGGCCTGGTATCACAAATGATAATAGGTCGCATTGTCATCAGGGTCAGTCAAATTTGCAACCACCGTTCGCCTGCCCCAAGCAGCGTGGAGTGCCATCTCGTCGGACAATTGTACAAGGGGCTAATTTTTTCCC
Organism: Pseudomonas marvdashtae; assembly: GCF_014268655.2. NCBI lineage: Bacteria > Pseudomonadati > Pseudomonadota > Gammaproteobacteria > Pseudomonadales > Pseudomonadaceae > Pseudomonas > Pseudomonas marvdashtae. Next base: position 17,507 of record NZ_JABWQX020000003.1, on the reverse strand, counting down.
CGGGCTGGCCGACAGAGAGGTATGCGTGCACCAAAATGGAGCGGATCCAATATCCTGCCCATCATTTACAGGGAAGTTGCACAACGGAATGCACCCTCACTTTTTGCATAAGAAGCCCCGTCCATGAATCTAAAATTCAGCCACAAAATCCTCCTGGCCGCCTCTGGTGTGGTGGTTCTGGCTTTTGCTCTGTTCACGCTCTACAACGATTATCTGCAGCGCAACACCATCGGCCGCAGCCTCGAATCTTCTATCGAGCAATCCGGTGACCTGACCGCCAGCAGCGTCCAGAACTGGATGACTGGCCGGGTCCTGGTGCTGGAAAACCTGGCGCAGAACATTGCCCATCAGGGCGCTGCCGCCGATTTGCCAGGACTGGTCGATCAACCGGCGTTAACCTCGAATTTCCAGTTCACTTACGTAGGCCAGAACACTGGCGTCTTCACCCAGCGTCCGGACGCCAAGATGCCCGACGGCTACGATCCGCGTCAGCGTCCTTGGTACAAACAGGCGGTGGCCGCCGATAAAACCATGCTGACCCCGCCTTACCTGGCGGCAGTGGGTGGCCTTGTGGTGACCATCGCCCTGCCGGTCAAGCACAACGGTGAACTGCTCGGCGTGGTGGGCGGTGACCTGAGCCTGGAAACCTTGGTGAAGATCATCAATTCCGTGGATTTCGGCGGCATTGGTCATGCCTTCCTGGTCAGCGGCGATGGCCAAGTCATCGTCAGCCCGGACAAAGACCAAGTGATGAAAAACCTCAAGGACATCTACCCCGGCACGCCAGTGCGCATCGGCAAGGGCGTCCAGGAAGTCGAGCTGAACGGGCAGGACCGCATCCTGTCGTTCACCCCGGTCGCCGGTTTGCCGAACGCCGAGTGGTACATCGGCCTGTCGATCGACAAGGCCAAGGCCTACGCGCCGCTGAGCCACTTCCGCACGTCCGCGCTGATCGCGATGTTTGTCGCGGTGGCGGCGATTGCGTCGCTGCTGAGCTTGTTGATCCAGGTGTTGATGCGTCCGCTGACCACCATGGGCCGCGCCATGCAGGACATCGCCCAGGGCGAAGGCGACCTGACCCGGCGCCTGGTCGTGCAGGGCAAGGATGAGTTCGCCGTGTTGGGCAGTTCGTTCAATCAGTTCGTGGAGCGTATCCACGCCTCGATTGCCGAAGTGTCTTCCGCTACCCGCCAAGTGCATGATCTGTCGCAACGGGTCATGACTTCGTCCAACGCCTCGCTTGTCGGCTCGGATGAGCAAAGCGCCCGGACCAACAGCGTGGCTGCGGCGATCAACCAGCTCGGCGCCGCGACCCAGGAAATCGCCCGCAATGCCGCCGATGCCTCGCAACAAGCCAGCGGCGCCAGCGAGCAGGCGGATGACGGTCGCCAGGTGGTGGAAAAAACCATCCAGGCCATGACCGAGCTGTCGCAGCAAATCAGCTTGTCGTGCACCCAGATCGAAACCCTGAACGCCAGCACCGACAACATCGGCCACATCTTGGACGTGATCAAGGGCATCTCCCAGCAAACCAATCTGCTGGCCCTGAACGCCGCCATCGAAGCGGCCCGTGCCGGTGAAGCCGGGCGTGGGTTTGCGGTGGTGGCCGATGAGGTGCGCAACCTGGCGCACCGCACCCAGGAATCCGCCGAAGAGATTCACAAGATGATCACCTCGCTGCAGGTCGGTTCTCGCGAAGCCGTGACCACCATGAACGCCAGCCAGGTCTCCAGCGAAGAAAGCGTGGAAGTCGCCAACCAGGCCGGCCTGCGCCTGGTCAGCGTGACCCAGCGCATTGGCGAAATCGACGGCATGAACCAATCCGTGGCCGCCGCGACTGAAGAACAGACCGCCGTGGTGGAAACCCTCAACATGGACGTCAGCCACATCAACCTGCTGAACCAGCAGAGCGTCGCCAACCTCAACGAAACCCTGAAGGATTGCGACGCCTTGTCACAACAGGCCAACCGGTTGAAGCAGTTGGTGGACAGCTTCAAGATCTGAACCAGGCGAACCAGTGCTTACTTGAGCAAACCCGGTTCCCTGTGGCGAGGGAGCTTGCTCCCGCTGGCCTGCGCAGCAGGCCCCCCTGCATTCTTGCAGGCGGACCGCATTGGCCGGTTTTGCGACTGCTGCGCAGCCGAGCGGGAGCAAGCTCCCTCGCCACGGGCTGTGAGTAAGCCCCACAGGGATTAGCTGAACATTCTCTTCACATTCCCCATCGCCTCATCGGCAAACCCTTGCAGGAAATCCCTGAAGCCCGACGGAGTGTGAGCGTCGGTGTGGTCGGCGATGATGGTCCAGGTGGCGCGGCAGCGGTTGTCCGCCAAAGGCTCGACGCGCATCGCTGCCCAGAGGTTGTCGATGCCCAGGGTGTTGTAGATCAGCGTCCAGGTCATGTGCATGGCCTGGTCGTCGCGGCTGTTGAGTTGTTCGACGACCAGGTTCTGTCCGTCGACGAAAAACTTCTTGCGCAGCGATCTCACGCCTTCCCCGGTCATTTCGATGCGCGCCAGCGCGGGGATGAAACGGTTGAACCCGCCGAAATCGCCCACCACGTCCCACACGCGAGCCGCACCGGCCGGTATTTCTATCGTGCTTTCAACGTGGCAGGCGTGGGGGTTCTTGATCAGGGTGTCGGGTTGGAATGCATTCATGGTCTTGCTCCTTGCGTTGGGTTGGGATGTTTCAGATGAAGTCGATAGCTTTGAGATAATTGGCGCCACGGCGTAGAAGGGCCGGGGACTTTTCCGGGTAGCGCGCGCCCATCTGCCGCACACCGGAGCGGGCGTTGTCGTGGCGAATGAGCGAGATGTCGCCGATGTCTTCCTCGAAACCGTTGAGGTAAAAACCCAGCACGCCAAATAGCGCGTTGTCGGCATCGACCCGCGCCAGCTGCTGCTGCCAGTCGGCGACGCTTACCAGGGAAAACTCCCGGCCACTGTCTCGGAACGACGCCACATACGCGTCCCAGCTCAGGGGTTCGGGGTTGTGCAGGTTGAACACCGCTTGCGTTGGCTGGTAGCGGCTGGCGTGGAAGGCGATGAAGCGAGCCAGGAAGTCCACCGGCATCAAGTCGAAATTGAGCGACAGGTCCGGCACCTGGCCGAGCTGGATCGAGCCCTTGAGCATCAGCATCAGCCGGTTCTTGTGGGGCTGGCAGACCCCGGTCTGGCTGTTGAAACTGATGTTGCCAGGCCGGAACAGATTGACCCACACGCCGCGATCCCGCGCCCGTTGCAGGATCCGTTCGCCGACCCATTTGGACAGGTTGTAGCCATTCTTGATGTAGATCGGTGGGGTCTTGGCCGCCGGCTGCTCCAAGACTTGGCCATCGGCATCCAGTGCGCTGGAAGCCGACAGCGTCGAGACGAAATTGAAGATCTTCTTGCTGCGCCCTTCGCACAGGCGCAGGCATTCGAAGATTGGCTCAACGTTGTCTCGCGCCAGGGACTCGTAGTCGAGCACATGGTTGACGTGGGCGGCGTTGTGCACCAACGCGCCGAACGTGCTGTCGATGCGCAGGTAGATGTCGTCCGGCAAGCCCAGTTGCGGCTGGGTGATGTCGGCGGCATAGACGCTGACCCGGCTCAGGTCCAGATGCTCCAACTGGTTGTCCCGCAGGGCCTGGGCGAAACGTTCGGCGGCGCTTTGCCCGCCGGATTCGCGCACCAGACACGCCACCTCGGTGGCGCCCCATGCCAGCAAGGCCTCGACGATGTGCACGCCGAGAAAACTGTTGGCGCCCGTCACCAGCACTTTGTGCACGTCACCGCATTGGCTGATGGGCAGCGGATCGAGGTTGAGTTCGGCCTCGGCATCGATGAACGCTTGGGGGCTGAGGGTGGCGGTGCCGCTTTGCTCCGGGCCGTCGAGCAACTTCGCCAGGGTGATCAACGTCGGCGCTTCGATGAAGCGATTGATCGACAGGCTGCGGCCGAACGATTGGCGAATGCTCAGCAGCAATTGCGACAGCAGGATCGAATGCCCGCCAAGGTTGAAAAAGCTCTCGTCAGTGGCGATGTCCTCGGCCGGCAATTCCAACAGCTCGGCCCACAGCTGCTGGAGTTGGGTTTCCACTGGGTTTTGCGGCTGGCGCCCTTGGCTGCCGACCTGGACGGAGCCCGCCGTTGCCAGCAGCGCCCGACGATCGACTTTGCCATTGCTGGTGTAGGGCAGGCTGGGCAGTTCGATGTAAGCCGCCGGGTGCATGTAGCTGGGCAGCGTGTCCTGCACATGCTCGCGCAAGGCCTGGAGCGCCGCGCCGGGCGCTGTGTCCACCGGGTTGACCAGGAACGCCAGGACTCGCCGGCGCTCATCGACCCCCACCGCCACCTGACGGAACAGCTGACTGTCGCGCAAGCAATGTTCGATCTCCTCGGGCTCGACCCGAAAGCCGCGAATCTTCACTTGGTTGTCGCGGCGACCGCACAGCTCGATCCCGTCGCCGGTCCACTGGCCGACGTCGCCAGTACGATAGACCCGCAACGCTTGTCCGGTGGGCAGCGTCAGGTCGAGGTAGCGGCTGGCGGTCAGCGCCGGATCGTTCAGGTACCCCAGGCCGACCCCCGGCCCAGCGATATACAGTTCGCCGGGCGTGCCTTGTGCGACCGGTTGCAGATGTTCATCCAGAATCAGCATCCGCGCGTTGGTGATGGGTGCGCCCAGGTTGCGGTTGTTATCCCCCACGGCGAATTGCCGAGTGGTCGCCAGCACGGTGGTTTCGGTCGGGCCGTAGATGTTGTGGAACCGGCACTGCGGCGCCAACTGCTCGATGACGAAGGGTTCGCAGACATCGCCGCCGGTGACCAAGCGTGTCAGCCCCAACGGTGCGCCCAGGGGCATGACGCTCAGCAGCGCGGGCGGCAGGAAGGCATGGCTGATGCGCTGCTCACGAATCAACGCCACCAGCTGTTGCGGATCGCGGCGCTGATCTTCGCTGGGCACCACCAGCAGCGCGCCCTGGATGAAGGTCGGCAAGAGGTCCAGCAATGAGGCGTCGAAGTTGATGGTGGAAAACTGCAACGCACGGCTGTCGCGTCGCAACCCGACATGGTCGGCGTACCAGGCGCAGAAATGACTGAGGTTGCGGTGGCTGAGCAGCACGCCTTTGGGCTGGCCGGTGGTGCCGGAGGTGTAGATCGCCACAGCCGGTTCATCGGCATTCACCACGCGGCGGATTGTCGAGGCCGGCAAGCCCGGCTTGGCCGAAGGCAGTCGGCGGACATCCAGCGTCGGTATTGCAGACTCGCCCGGTTCGTCGTCACCGTCGTGCAGCAACAGGTCGGCCTTGGCGTTTTCCAGGATGAAGCGCCGACGTTGCACCGGATGTTGCGGGTCGAGTGGCAGATACACCGCCCCGCAACCCAGCACCGCCAGGATCGCGGCATACAGCTGCGCCGACTTGGGCAGGCACACGCCGATCACCTGTGGGCGGCCGATTGTCTTTGGCAGGCTGGCGAGTATCGATTGCTGCAGCTGCAGCACGGTGTTGCGTAAGGCTTTGTAGTCGATGACGTGGCCGTTGACCCACAACGCGGGGTGCTTCGCGTCATCGAGCATGCGCTGCTCGATGTTGTGCATCACCGGCACGTCCGAGGCCGCCAGCAGCCAAGGCACCGCGGGCTGATTGAGACGGTGCTCGAAGGCCAGCGGCTCCAGCGCGTCGAGCCCGTGAAGCGGTTGGTCGATAAGATCGCTCGGTTCCGTCGGCCATTGATCGAAGCCGGCTTCCTCACGGGATAACCGGCTGACCAGCCGCGCGCCATGCTCCACCACCGCTGCCGTGGCGTGCAGGCGCAAAGACTGGCCGTTGCCGTCGCAATGCGCTGTGATTCGTTCCTGGGCCAACAGCCGTTGCGCACCGTCGCGAAACAGCACCACCGGCTGCGGCAAGGCCTGGCCGGGCACGGCCTGGAGCAGCACGCGCACTTGAAGGCAAAACCGGACCTCAAGGGCGCACGGCACCGTACCGTCGTCGATCAACAAGTCGATCGCGCCGTGGCCGGTCAGTGCTTGCGCATCCGCGACACCGTGGCCGTGCAGTTCCAGTTCCCGGGCCAGTTCGGCCATGGCCTGGCTCTTGCCAGACACAGCAATTTCGAGGCGTCTCATTGGAAGGTCCTCATGGGGTCAGGTAATCAGCCAGGGCATCGCGCACACACGGTGACGCCAGCATCGAGCTGCCGCGAAAGAAACGCGTGATGTTGCCCACCAGTGGGTGAAAACGATTGATGGGATAGGCCAGTGCGGCAGCGTCTTCACGCAGCGACTGGCGCGCCGATTCGTCGATGGGCAGGTGCGTGATCAACTCGAAATCGAACGCCTGTTGCAGATCGCTGGCCAGGTACTCGGCGATGAAACCAGGCATCAAGCGGGCAATCGCCTCGCGGTCCTCTTCGGGCGCGGTGCGCCAGTAGATCTGCACCAGCCGCGTCCAGAAGCCCGAGTGCCGGCCCTCGTCCAGCAGGTGGTCGGCCATCAATCCCTTGATCGAGGCCTTGACCGAATCGTCCCGGGCAAACGCCGCCACCTCATTGGTCACGGTGTTCTCGGCGATGGCGATGCAAATCAGTTCCACAGCGCTGAGCAGATGCTCCGGCGCCCGCGCCAGCGTGGCCGGAATCGCCCGGCTGAGTTCGATCTGCTGGGGCAACGGGATCGGCGTGATGCCGGTCATGTCGATGGTCTGCTGCATGAAGTCCATCGCCACCAGTGCGTGGTAATCCTCATCCACCACCACGGTCATCGCGTCGTAGCGACAGGCAAACGGAAACTCGATACCGAAGCGGTTCTTGGCGATGCGCCGGGCGGTGTGGTCCACCAGCTCCGTTTCAAAAATCACCACGTCGTTGATAAATTTGTAGAGGCTTTGCACCAGGACAAAATCACGCAGCTGCGGGCAATGGCTCAGGAAGGTCTGGCTGTGCACCATGGGTTGGCGGCTCATGGGAAAGATCAGCTTGTCGTCGTCTTCGACCCGGCGCCGCGGACGGGTGCGGATCGTGGCGCGGCTCTCCCAGGCATCGGCGAAGGACTGATATTGAATGGCGTTCATGGCGTCACCTGCGCAACGGCCTGGGTCATGCTCAGGCGTAGGCCATCCCACAGCGCCGTGCGACTGTGGACGGCAGCGAGGGCGGCGGCCAGGACTTCGTGCTCGCGCTGCGGGTCGCCATCGATCAGCCGTGCCAGCAGTTTTTCCGCCGCCGGGCCGTGGTCTTCGGAGTCCACCTCGATATGCCGTTGCAGGTAATAACGAAACGTCGGTGCCTGATCCAGGCCAATGCCCCAAGCGTCCAGCATCCGCTGGAACATCTGCGGGATGACGCTTTCGCGACCATGCACGAATGCGGCGGCCACGCTGTGGGCCGGGGCATGAAGCGCGGTGTGCAGGGTCTGGCGCACGAAGCGCGCCGCGGCGGGTTCTACCTCGACGCTGTCCAGCGCGGTTTCCGGGCTGACGCCTTCTTGTTGCAGGGCGATAAATTGCTCAATCGCCCGGGTGTCCGCGCCGACCTCGCGCATGGCGTCCAGGTACAGTTCGAAATGGCTGCAATAGCCCGCGCCGGGACGGTCGTCGGACTCTTCACCCAAGACGATTTCGTTGATCAAGCGCGCCGCATGCGGGTCGGCCGGCGGCAGCCACGGTAGATGAGTGCAGGTCAGTTCCCGTTGCAGGCGTTTGGTCAGTGACATGAAATCCCACACGGCAAAAACATGACTTTCCATAAAACGGCGCAACAGGTCGATTGATGTTATTTCAGAAAAGACCGGGTGTTGGCCAAGTTCGTGCTTTTTCAGGGAAAGTTGCTCTTTGGTTGGCTGCATTGAAACGTCCTCATCAATGATGTTTGTCCGGAAGTTGCTCGCCTTGTTTGCCAGGGCGAGCAGGGGCCTGAACCGGAATCCATGTTTTCGTGATAATGCTTGTTGGTGCGCGCTTCGCTCTGTTGTGCCGTTGTCTGGCGTGGTTTGCCAAAGCGCTGGAGCGGTCGATAGCAACTCGACAATTAAAAAGTTAGTGCATGTATCAAAGGCTCTGCAAGTTATTTTTTAGTTATTTAAAGTTGGGTATTTATTAGGCGCGAAGAGGCTAATTAAAACTTTTGTTGTAAGTTTTATTGGGGCGAAGTTGCTCCTTCCGATTTGTAACTATCAGAATCGAATGGTTCGAACGAATGCCTCGCTCGGAGCACTTCAGGGATCGGGGGAATAAAGAAGTTGGTGTTTATGGGCGGGAGACCGGTCGGACTTCCGGGTCTTTCCGCCAGTGGGCGACGCTCCTTGCGAGGTGGTTTCGATTCGCTTGGCGTGCAGCCAGGCGCTGACTTCTTCAGGTCTTTTTTTCGAACCGATAAACGCAAGAGTGAGCCCAAATCGATAGCAGTTCCATTGAACTGATGTCGAGACGGATCGCCGCCGCGGTGAGGCCGTGCCGGGCGGGCAATCTGAGCTGTAGGAAGGATGTGTAAGAAAGTGCTACGCCGGCTCGGGGCCGGCGCATAGGGGGAGCGTTTCGCTTACTGATTCAGGTATTTGCGCATCGTGATGGACGCTTTTTCCAGATGCTGCTCCAGCAGGTAAACCGCTTGATCGATGTCTTTGGCTGCCGCAGCGGCGAGCATTGCATGATGGTCGTCCTGGGTCAGCTTGCCCAGGCCCATGGATGACAGATGAAAGCGCAGGAAGCGCTCTTCTTCATTGAGCTCGTGCTCGACCAGGTCAAGCAGCTTGGCGTTGGGCGCCCGGTGGTAAAGCGACATATGGAACAGCCGATTGAGCCTGGCGATCTCGGCGTGATCGGCCTGGGTTTCCAGCTGCTCGATGTAGTGGGCGGCCATTGCCAAGTCGTTGTCATCGAGCAGCGGAATGGAAAGGCGCAGGGCGAAGCTCTCCAGGACCGAACGCAAGGCGTAGGTCTCGACCGCACTGCTGGTGATCAGCGGAGCCACCACCGCGCCCTTGTGCTGGACCACGTTGAGCAACGATTGCGCCTCAAGCTGACGCAATGCCTCGCGCACCGGCATGCGGCTGACGCCGAACAGGTCGGCCAGCTCCTGCTGGCGCAACGCGGTGCCGCTGGGCAAGCGGCCGTCGAGAATGGCTTCGCGCAGGGAGCTTTCGATGACGGCGCGGGCCTGCGCAGCGGGAATAGGTCCGTTGACCTGGATTGTGCTTAACGGTTTGGGCTTCTGCGTCACGACAACACCCTGACTGGTAGTAACGAAATTGGATCCAAGCCAACATTAGTTACAGATTGCCAAGCCGTCAAAATCTCGCGGCCCCGGTTCCTGAACTAAAGTTTAGTCTGCTTGTGGTGATTGCAACCTGCCATTGTCTTTTGCCGGGCCAGGCTTCACCATCCAACGAATTTTCCAACGGCCCTTTTCGGACTTATTTCCCTTGGCTGCACCTTTCCCGGTCCTCAGGTCCTTGCGCTGGCTGTGTACGGCATTGCTGCTGGCCGGCCTGATGCTGGGCGGCTTGCGAGCCGACTGGGACTTTGCGCAGATCAGCCGGCGGGCGCAAGCGTTATATGGACCGTTGGGCGAAGGGCAGCAGCGGATCGACGCGTGGCAGCAATTGCTGGCGACCCAGAAACAGATCCCGGAGCTGGAACAGCTCAAGGTGGTGAACCTGTTTTTCAACAAACAGGTGCGCTACGTGGAGGACATCGACCTGTGGCGTGAGGTCGACTATTGGGAAACGCCGATCCAGGCCCTGTGGAAGGGCGCCGGCGATTGTGAAGACTACGCCATCGCCAAGTATTTCAGCCTGCGTCACCTCGGGGTGTCCAGTGACAAGCTGCGTATCACCTACGTCAAGGCGTTGCGGCAGAACCGTGCGCACATGGTGCTCACGTATTACGCCACCCCCGACGCCATGCCGCTGGTGCTCGACAGCCTGATCGACGGCATCCAGCCGGCCAGCCAGCGAACCGACTTGCTCCCGGTCTACTCTTTCAATGCCGAAGGGCTGTGGCTGCCGGGCGCCAAGGGCAACAAGAAAGTGGGTGACACCAAGCGCCTGTCCCGGTGGCAGGATGTGTTGAAAAAAATGCAGGCCGAAGGTTTTCCGGTCGAGACGACTAACTAGGAGCGCGCGCTCAGATGTCCTTGTTCAAACAGCTGTTGATCGCTATCTGTCTGTTCCTGGTGGTTGCCTTCAGCGGCAGCTTCATGGTCAGCCTGGAGAGCTCGCGGACCCAGTACGTCAATCAGTTGCGCTCCCATGCCCAGGACGCGGCCACGGCGCTCGCACTGTCGCTGACGCCGAACATCGACGATCCGGCGATGGTCGAGTTGATGGTCAGCTCGATCTTCGACAGCGGTTACTACGCGAGCATCCGCGTGATCGACGTGGCCACCGACAGGACCCTGGCCGAGCGCACTGGCACGCCGGACGCCGGCAGCGTCCCGCAATGGTTCATCAGGCTTATTGGCCTTGAACCGGCTGGTGGCGATGCGATCGTCAGCCGTGGTTGGGAGCAGGCGGCGCGGGTCGAGGTGGTCAGCCATCCGATGTTCGCCCTTGCCAAGCTGTGGCAGAGCGCGCTGGGCAGCCTGGGTTGGTTGCTGCTGTGCGGCGCCGTGAGCGCGGTGCTCGGCGCCTTGCTGTTGCGTCGTCAGCTCAAGCCGTTGGATTACATGGTGCACCAGTCCCACGCCATCGCCCGTCGTGAATTCCTCAGCCTGCCGGAGCTGCCGCGCACCCCAGAGCTGCGTCGGGTGGTGCAAGCAATGAACCAGATGGTCGAGAAGCTCAAGGCACTGTTCCAGGAACAGGCTGAGCGCAGCGAGAAGCTGCGGGTCGAGTCCTACCAGGACAATCTCACTGGGCTGGCCAATCGACGGTATTTCGAAATGCAATTGCATGCCCGGGTGAGCAATCCGGAGCAGGCCAGTTCCGGCTATCTGCTGTTGCTACGGGTCAAGGACCTGGCCGGTTTGAACCAGCGGCTGGGCGGGCAGCGCACTGACCAATTGCTCAAGGCCGTGGGCGAGCAGCTGTTGCGTGAATGCGCCCGCTATCCGGAAACCCATAACCTGGTGACACGCATCCGCGGCGGTGAGTTCGCGGTGCTGGCGCCGGGGCTGGTGCGCGAGGAGGCGCTGCAACTGGCGCAAAACCTGGAAAGCGCGTTGGCGAGCCTGCACGCCACCGGCGCGACCGACGTGGCCTCGGTGGCTTCCATCGGTCTGGCGCCGTTCGTTCATGGCGACTCGCCGCAAGCGGTGCTCCAGCTCGGCGACCAGGCCCTGGCCCAGGCCGAAAGCCAGGGCGAACCGGGCTGGGCTTGCCTGGATCACAGCGCCTCGGCGAGTGTCGGCGATGATCACCATGCCTGGCACAACCTGCTCGACCAGGCCTTGGGCAACCAGCGCTTCGAGCTGTATTTCCAACCGGTGGTGGCTACCCAGGACACCGATGTGGTGTTGCATTACAAAGTGCTGTCGCGGTTGTTGGATGAACAAGGCCAGACCATTCCCGCCGGACGTTTCCTGCCGTGGCTGGAGCGCTTTGGCTGGACCGCGCGCCTGGACCGTCTGATGCTCGAACAGGTGCTCAAGCAAATGGCCGGGCATGAGCAGTCCCTGGCGTTGAACCTGTCTTCGGCGACCTTGGCCGATCCGCAGGCGCTGAACAAGATCTTTGAGATCCTGCGGGCGCATTCCAACCTTGGGTCGCGCCTGACCCTGGAGATTGGTGAAGAGCAACTGCCGGAGCAAGCGGTGCTGGAGCAATTGACCCGGCAGTTGCGCGAGCTCGGTTTCTCCTTGAGTTTGCAGCGTTTTGGTGGGCGGTTCAGCATGATTGGTAACTTGTCGCGGCTGGGGTTGGCTTACCTGAAGATTGATGGCAGCTACATTCGCGCGATTGATCAGGAAAGTGACAAGCGTCTGTTTATCGAGGCTATTCAGCGGGCTGCTCACAGTATTGATCTGCCGTTGATTGCTGAGCGGGTTGAGACGGAGGGGGAGTTGGCGGTGATTCGGGAGATGGGGTTGTTTGGGGTGCAGGGGCAGTTGGTTGGGGAGCCTAAGCGTTGGGGGTGAGGCGGCTTGTACGCTTCTGATTGAGTGCATATCCGTTGCTGCGGTAACGGCGACTTAGGGTTTCGCCCTGACGGCGACTCACTTTTTTTGGCGCTCTTCCAAAAGTGACCCGCTGTAAGAGCGGAACCGCCAGTAGCCGTTACCGCAGAAACGGATATACACCCTTTTCTGAAAGCAAAATCCTAGGAGATTTCCTTCAAGTTGTAGCGAACTTGGTGAACTTGTCCGGCGTCTGTCTCATGGCTAGTCTGAGCTTGTCACCGAAAAAACGGTGACACTGGCGTGCAAGCCGGTTAAAAGACGACGCGCAAGCGCTTTATGGCGGTTGTGCGTGGGAGATTTCTTTGCAAGAAGGAGTCTGCCGGGGTTCCGTCTGCCCGGTCTTGCACACCTGCGTACAGCTGCCACCTCATTTGCGTGCAAGCGAACGGTGTCGGTTCCACTTCTACAGATGGAGCTTCACGACATGTTCAAAGTAACTCCAAATCCGCCAGGAAACCCTGGCAAAACCTCTAGCAAATCAGCGAAGTCCAAAAAACTCGACGAAGCCGCCGAACGCGCCCTCGACTACTACCTCAATCCCAAACCAACCGATAAAGCCTCGGGGGAAACCCCAAACCGCCCAGCTTTTCATGGTCTCTCCAGACATCGACACCGAAACCCTCCTGGCCAATGCCTCCGAAGACTTGTTGTCCATCAGCGCCATCGCGGCCGACCTGGCGGATGACGTCGACGGCTCACGCCGCAGCGTGATCCTGGCGCTCAGCCGAATGGCCGACGGGGTGCACCTGTTGGTGGAGCGGGCGATGGATCGGCTGGAGGTTCAAGCGTCGGGCTGACGCAGAACCTGTGGCGAGGGAGCTTGCTCCCGCTCGGCTGCGCAGCAGTCGCAGAACCGGGCAATGTGGTCAACCTGGAAAAATGCAGGGGCCTGCTTTGCAGGCCAGCGGGAGCAAGCTCCCTCGCCACAGGTGCTGTGTACTGCTTGGAATGGCGTCAGCCCGGGTGACAGGCTAGATCAACCCTTTCTCGTCATCATCGATCAACCGACTCAACCCACCCAGCGCTTCCCGCGCCTGGTTGCGGTCCATCAGCTTGGCCTGGGCCGCTGCTGGCAGGTCGGTGACGCGGATGACGCCTTTAGCGGTCAGGACCTGGATCAAGTCGTCGAGTACCCGGATCATCTCCAGGTCGCTTTGCTTGAGTTGCTTGAGGCTGTTCTCTACGGCCTGGTTGGCGAACCAGTCCTGAATCTCGTGGTTGTCGGCCGGCAAGGTCTCGGTGGCCTCGGCATAAGCGGTGGCTTCGACGCGCACCAGCAGGCCTTGTGCATCGCGTTGCACATAAAACATCGGGCATCCCTCATGTATGAAGCGGCGTCATGCTGGGCAGCATAGGCCAACTGTGGGGATTATGAACACTTATCCCATGCGAGGGAGCTGGCTCTCTCGCATGGGACGCTGTCAGGTTCAGCTGTTGTTGTGATCGATCTTGATGGTCGGATCACTGCCGGCGATGAGCGAGTTCAGGTTGATGTTCGACCAGTTGTTGCCTTCCAGCTTGATCGTCACGTCTGGCGTCGCTGCCGCACCGTTGGCCGCGTTGAACTGGCCGGTGGTGCTGACTTGCAGAGAAGACACGCCATCGACCGTGCTGATTTTCAGGAAGTGGTCGATGGTGCTGCCGGTTTCGCCCTGCAACAGGTCCCGCAGGTCAATCCGGTCACCGTCGGCGGCCTTGAAGTCCTTGATCACATCATTGCCGGTGTCGCCGGACTTCCAGACAAAGGTATCGCCGCCCAGGCCACCGATCAGGGTGTCGTTGCCCTTGCCGCCGCCCAGGATGTCGTTGCCGCTGCCACCGAGCAGGATGTCATTGCCCTTGCCGCCATCCAGCAGGTCGTTGCCGCCCTGGCCGAAAATGATGTCGTTACCGGCGCCGCCCAGCAGGGTGTCGTTGCCGTCATGTGCGCCGGACACATCGAACGCGGTGTAGTGCTCGGTGATGTACTGATGCACATTGCTGGTGGTGACCTTGCTGACGTCCACGCCGCTTTGCTGGGCCACGAACGACTGGATGGCCTGGTAACCCTCACCGGCAATGCCGTTGAAACTCACCAGGTCGCCGAACAGAATGTCGTTGCCGTCCGCGCCATTGACCGTGTCGGCACCTGGCAACGTTGCTTCGGTGTGGCCGATGATCGAGTTGGCCAGGTTGTTCGGGTCGATGTTGGTCTGTGGTGACGAGTCCGAATCGTACGGCTTGAGATCGTTCAGGGTCACATCACTGTTCAGGCCGATGGCTTCGACGGTGCTCAAACCCTTGAGCAGCGTGAAGCTATCGGTCGAGCCCGCCGCTGAATCTACATAGTTCCAGTAGTCGCCATAACCGGTGCCGCCCTGTTTCGACACTTCGAAGGTGCCATTGCCCTCGGCATGCACCGTGCCCACATAGCTGTCGATCCATTTCTTGCCGCTTTTGGTCGACAGATACATCTCGCCGTTTTCGTAGATGGTGTACTTGTGCGTGCTGTCGATCGTCTGGGTGTAGTACTTGCCAGCGCTGTAGTTGGCCGCGCTCAGGACGTCATCAAGCTTGACGGTGCCGTAGAGCGTTGGGTTGCCCTGTTCTTCGGTCTGGTAGTAGGTCGGCTTGCCGTCGGTAATGAAATACGTGAGGTTCTTCGCCCCGGTATTGTTCAGGGCTTCGGTACTCTTGAAGAAGTTCGCCGTGGTCTTGAACACGTCTTCATAGTTGGTACCGCCACCGGACACCATCGAATCGAGCAGGCCCTTGAGCAAGGTCAAGGCGTTCGAGTCTTTGAGGTTGACCGAGACCGTGCTGTTCACCTGGCTGTCGAAGTCCGCCAGGAAAATATTCACCGTCCCGGAGTTACTGCCCAGGCTCTGCTTGAGGGTGCTGAACACCGAAGTCAGCGAGGCCTTCGCCGCTGCAATGGACGAGTCGCTCATGCTGCCGGAGCTATCGACCATAAAGGCGATGTTGTAGTTGACCCCTGGCACCACGGTCAGCCCACCGATGTCGGCGACGATGACGTCGTTGCCGTCGGTACCGGTGACGTTGTCGCTGCCGGAAGTGGCGGTGGTGGCGTTGTAGACCGCCGGGTGCACCGTCACCGGGATTTGCGCGGTGGTCACGGCCGATCCGCCGAGGGCTTCGGTGGAGGTCGAGGTCACGGTCAGGTTGATCTGGCCATTGAAGTAGGTCGGTGGCGTCAGGTTGAGGCTGCCCAGGTTCCAGCCAGAGACCGAGGCTTCGCCGTTGGCGCCCACGGTCGCGGTGTGGCCTGCGCCGTCGCTCAGCACGCTGCCTTCCGGCATGCCGCCGATCTTCACGCTCAGGCTTTCGGAGCCGTCGGTGTCGGTCAGGGCGGTGGTGATCTTCGACAGGTTCACGCTGCCGCCTTCGGCGCCTTCGTTGAGCTTGAAGCCGTCGTAGTAGCCTTCGCCATTGGTGCCGTGCAGGTCGGAGACGGACACGCCGGCATTCACCAGGTCGGTCACGCCGGTATAGAGCGGTACGCCGGCGCTGCTCAGGTCCACGGGCGTGCTGCCGTTGACCGACAGGTTCACGTCATAGCTGCCCGGGCCGGTCTGGTTGTGATGGTAGATGTCCAGGGTGTAGTAGCCGCTGGTGGTCGGCGTGAACGAACCGTTCAACTTGCCACCCGCGCCCCAGGTGATACCCGCCACGTCCTTGCCGCCAATCGTCACCAGCAGGCTGTCATCACCGGTGCCGCTGAAGGTGTAGGTCTTGCCGGCCTCCAGGAAAATCAGGCCCGAGGTTTTCGACGCGGTGCCTGCGTTGACGTTGCTGTCGTTCTGAACGTTGCTCACATTGGTGCTGCTGTTCGGCGTGCCGGCGGCATCGATCACCGACTTGAGCGTGCCGGACGGCGCGCCGCTGCCGTCGGTGCCCAGGCCGGACAGGCCGGTCCAGACTTCCTTGATCAAACCGGTGGAGGTCACGTTGTTGCCGGCCACGTTGAGGCTCGGTGCGTCGGCGACCGGGGTGATGTCGATCTTCACAGTGCCGGTATTGCCTAGCGTCTGGCCGTCGGTTGGCTGGAAGCTGATTTGCGCGTAGTCGGCCTTTTGATTACCCACGCCGGCCGGGTTGCCGTTGGCACCGGATTCGTTGGCATCGGGGGTGAAGCGCAGCTTGCCAGCGTCGATGTCCGCCTTGCTGAAGGTCTGGTTGTTGGCCACGTCCTTCCAGGTTGCGCCGTCCAGGTACTGCAATTTGCCGTCACCCGGCAGCCCGGTGATTTTCACGCCCTGGCTGGTGGCGGCGCTGTCCACGTCGCTGATGCCGAACGTCGACCAGCCGAGGACCAGTGAAGTGTCTTCGGTACCGGTCACCGCGCCACCGGTGGCTACGGGTGCGTCGTTGACCCCGACCACGTTCACGGTGGTGGTGGCGGTGTTGGAGTAGCTTGCGCCGTCGGTCACTGTCACGGTGATGACGCGCGGTACGGTGCTCGGATCTTCGCTGTTGTTGATGAAACTGATGTTCTTGATCTGCTGCATGTAGTCGGCCAGCGTTGCATTGCCTGTCAGCGTCAGGACGACTTTGCCGTCGGTGCTGTTGGCGTTGATGCTGATGCCGTTGACGCTATTGCCCAGGTTCAGATGATCGCCAGGCTGACGGTTGGTCAGCACGATGGTGGCGCCGGTCAGCATGGTGCTGTCCGGGTCGGTGATTTTCAGGTCGGTGTCGGCAATCGATACGCCCTGGCCGGTGGTGCCTTCAGTGAACGTCACTTGATAATCGGCGCCGGTCTTGCCGCTGGAGTTGTTGGCGTCCAGGTCGAGTACCGGCGGCGCATCGTTGTCGATGATCGAGGTGCTGACGCTGCCGTTGGTGCCGCTGACCGCCAAGTGCTCGAAGTTGCCACCGGTAGCCGAGTCAATCTTGACCACGAAGTTTTCCGTGCCTTCGGTGATCTTGTCGTCCAGCGTCGCCACGTTGAAGGTCGCACTGGTGGCGTTGGCCGGGATCTTCACGGTGTAGACGCCGGTGAAGTCCGTGCCGTCGGCGGCGGTGCCGCTGTAGACGATCTTGAGCGTCACCTCGGTTTGCGCCGGGTTCGTCAGGCTGACGGTGTACGTGGCCGCCAGGCCTTCGGTGACCGACGTGCTGCCGGTGATGCTGACGGTGGTGTTGTCGACCGTGTCACCCACGGCCGTCGACGCGCCGGTCTTGTCGATACCGATGGCTTCGAGATTGCCGCCGGATGCCGATTTGATCGTCTCGGTGATGGACGGCGCGCCGGTGTAGACATCGTTGCCAACCGCGACATCCAACGCCCCCGAGCTTGCGCCGGCTGCGATGATGATGGTCTTGCCGCTGTCCAGGGTAACGGTGACGGGACCATTCTGCGCGGTGACCGGCTTGCCGTCGGCACCGGTTAGGGTGGCAGTGTAA